>JAEMSI010000052.1:0-4981 GCA_016462905.1 Polynucleobacter sp.
ATACCAATGCCGCTAATACCAATAGTGCCCAAGCGATTGATAACGTTGCGCCTACTCAGACAATTGGCGGCCTTAGCCTTAGTTCTGATAGCGGTACTGCCGGCGACTTTATTACAAACGTCGCATCACAAACGATATCAGCCACCCTAAATGCCCCTCTTGCTTCGGGAGATCAGTTGTGGGGTTCGCTTGATGGGGGATCAACCTGGACCAACATTACCACTAAAGTAAGTGGCACATCGCTCAGCTGGAATTCAGTTACCTTATCAGCCTCAAACGATATAGAAATTGAAGTACGTGATGCTGCAGGTAACCCAGGAACCCAGGCCATTAAGGCTTATGTTTTAGACACCAAAGCGCCTACTGCCACGATCGTTCTTGGCGATAGCACCTTAAAGGTTGGTAGCACTACCACTGTGACAGTGACCTTTAGTGAGGCAGTGAGTAACTTTAGTAATGCTGATCTGACTTTGCAAAATGGCTCTTTAACCACAATGAGTTCTGCTAACGGTGGCATTACTTGGACCGGTACTTTTACACCCACAGCCAATATCGAAGATACTAGCAATGTTATTACTCTAGGTACTGCCTATAACGACGTTGCTGGTAATACCGGCACAATTGCAAGTAGCGATAACTACACTGTAGATACCAAAGCTCCTACACTGAGTTCTTCAACCCCTGCTGATAGCGCATCAAATGTTTCAACTTCAAGTAACGTCACTCTTACTTTTAGCGAAAATATTTACGCTGGCTCAGGTACTATTACTATTAAAAATAGTAGCGGTAGTACATTTGCAACTTTTGACGTGGCTAATGCAACAACCACAACAAACCCCTCGAACGGTAATATCGGAATCTCAGGCAATTCCATTTACTTAAACCCAAATAACAGCTTTAGTAATAACACTACTTATTACATATCGATTGCAAGCACTGCTGTAGAAGATGCTGCTGGAAATCCATATGCCGGGATCGTTACCACTAGCAGTGCTGGTTTAGATTTCAGAACACCTATCGCATTGGATCTGGATGGTAATGGAGTGGCTTATATCAGCAAATCAGCTGGAGTTACTTATGATTACAACCACGATGGGCTTGCTGAATCTACGGCTTGGGTAGCGGCTAATGATGGTTTATTAGCGATGCAAAACGAAAATGGTTCTTTAAACATTGTTTTCTCAACTCAAGTTGGCGAAACCGACTTACAAGGACTTGCTAAGCTCTATGACAGTAATCAGGATGGAGTATTGAATTCTCAAGATACCAACTTTGCGAAGTTTGGTGTGTGGCAAGACTTAAACAGCGACGGCAAAGTCGATGCTGGAGAATTCCAGTCCTTAGATAATCGCAATATCGTGAGCTTATCCTTAAGTTCGGATGGCCAAGTGCAAATGGGCATCAATGGCGATGTGATTATATTTGGTGATACCACTTACACCACCGCCGATGGTAAAGAATATCTTGCACAAGACGTTGCTTTTGGAAGCTCTAGCAATAATGAACTAGCCGATTTCTCTGCGTTATTAAGTGGTGCTGAATCGGTCCATTCGATGATCTCGATTGATCAGGATCCTGCAACCGACTCTAGCTCTTCTTTGTTTATCGAATTAGGCGGTCAAACCTATGAAATCGCTACCTTAAAAGGCGAAGAACTTGGTGGAAAAGACATCCTCTCTCATTTCGTTGGTGCTGATGCTGCGAAGGGAATTGATAGCAATGCTTGGACTGAGGTAGTGGACATTGCTAGTATTCATGGTGGTCCTGCATCGATCTCCGCCGACGGTGGAATCTTAGCTAATGGTTATGAAAACAAAGCGGGTGATTGGACTGTGATTGTGAAGTCGGGCACAGCTACCGTGGATGCAGAGAGCAAGCAGATTGTCTTCTCTTCTGATAGCGCTGAGAACGCCGTTACGATTGTCACCGCAGATGGCGCATCACATGATATCCAGCATGTGGATAAAGTTCAGTGGCACGGTTAATTACTTCTTGGTAAAGGTAAAACTACCGTCCCACTCATTTCCTGGCGGGTTGTCACGCAGATGGGCAATGCGTTCTAAATACAGTGGATATAACACCTCGCCAGTGGCGAGGTGATTTTTTAATAAGAATTCAAACTGGGCTTGCGCACTATCCCACTGTTGGGATCGATAAGCCTGCAGGGCTTTTTCGAATAGTGACAGCGCATGCAATTGATTGGAACCAACTGAGCCCTCAAAGCCAAGCGGTTCATAAATTTTTACGGCGATGTCTTTGCCTTTGACGCGTACTTTGTCGACTTCGCGTGCGACTAAATCAGGCAATTGTTTGCGGGTCTCCTCACCAATGATGATGGCCGCACCATACTCTTTGGTAATGCCTTCTAAACGCGAAGCTAAATTCACAGCATCGCCCATCACGGTATACGCTAAGCGAATTTCAGAGCCCATATTGCCCACACTAACGCGACCGCTATTTAAACCAATCCCCACTTTAATCGGCGGCCATTGGCGAGCAATAAATTCTTGATTAAGTATTTCCATGGCTTTGAGCATTTCAAATGCCGAGATTAGGCCATTACGGGCATGATTGGGATCAGCAATCGGTGCACCCCAAAATGCCATGATGCAATCACCCATGTATTTATCAATCGTGCCATGGTGCTCGTAAATCACTTTGGTAAAGGGGGTTAAGAAGGCATTAATAAATTCGGAGAGAGTTTTGGCATCCAGACTTTCAGATATCGTCGTAAAGCCACGCACATCACTAAATAAAATGGTGAGCTCACGAGACTCACCTTCCATGCTAAAGTCGGCTGGATTTTTAGCCATCTCATCGACTAATTCAGGCGGCACGTATTGCCCAAAAAGACCCGTCATTAAACGTTTGCTACGCGACTCGACAAAATACCCATAAGCGGTGTTCAACAGATACAGCAAGATTAAGGTAATCAATAAACTCGCTAGGGGAACAATAAAACCCACGTGATACAACCACAGATTGGCGCCGATCACAAGGCTCACAGCGCCAATCGAAGCGACTAATCCCCACAGTGGTTTGAGTAAAGGTAATACCAAGGCCAATCCAAGACCTAAAAGAGCAATGCCAAGCAGATTCAGCGAGTGTGCCCAAATCGGCGATTCCTTGGTGCTGCCATCTAAAATCCCAGCAATTAAGTTCGCATGAATTTCCACTCCAGGGTAAGCATTGCTAAACGGTGTACTGCGCAGATCGAGCAAACCCGGCGCAGTCGTTCCCACTAAAACAATTTTTCCTTCGAGGGCTTTAGGCTCGATTTTTTGGTTGATCACATCGGAGGCCGAAATATAGTCAAAACTTTTAAAGCCACCACGGTAAGGAATGTAACTGACCAGTTCCGGATTCACCGGTAAGATCGCACCGCCGACATCGAGCGCGCTTACTGCACCGTAATCGGTGATCTTGGCTCCGGGACTCACCATCGGTTTAATCGGCAAACCACCTAGTAAGGTGCGCGCAACGGCTAGTGCGAGTGAGGCATAGTACTGATCACCAACGGCAATCAACATGGGTATCCGCCGAATTACCCCATCGGCATCCAATAACGGATTAATATGTCCGCCATCGGCAGCACTGGCTTGCAAGCGCGCCAAATTAGCGGTGTAGCCTTGTCGAATCGATGGGCTCACTGCCGAGGCGGGAAGTTCTTGGGCGCTTAGTGCAGGTGAGGCCAGCTTCCCCTTTTTTGCCGTATCCCCCGGAGGCAAGAAACTAAAACCCAAGACCACGGGTTGGTCTTTCATACTGGCAGCAAAGCGACCATCAAAATCCAGCTCGGGTTTTATTCGCGCTAATTCCGAAACAAAGGCAGGATTTTGGTTTAAGCCTTTTTTAGCAATGCTCTCAATCGAGCGCAAACCCGAGGATTCGTCTTGTTCGGAAAAAATCACGTCATACGCCACTAAGGCGACTTGATAGTGAGCGAGTAATTGTTGATTTAACAAAGCCAAGCGATCGCGTGGCCAAGGCCAACGCCCTTCACCGCCTTGATCACGTTCACGCAAACTGGGTTCGTCGATGTCGACAATCACAATCCGAGAATCGATTCCACCTGGTGCAAATACTTTGAGGCGGGCATCGTAAATTAAGCCATCGAGTCGATCCATAAAGGGCAGGTGAACCCAGTTGCCAGCTTGTGCCATAAAAAATACGGCAATGACTAAACCAGCTGTCGTTCGAATCAAGCGATTATTCAGATACCGAAATTTTTCTAAGGCAAGCATCGATGATTTAATGTAATTTTTTAGATAATGCCAACTGATTATCTGCATCGATATTAATTAAGGAATTTTTATTATCCGCATTATCAATTGCCCATTCCGCCTTTTGCGCTAATTTTTCAATTAATACAACAAGAGGCTGCAATTGGTTAATGGCCAAATCAAAACTAGCAGTTTGGTTAGTGACTAATTTAAAGCCAATATTAATAGATTTTTTTTTCAGTACCATGTTTAAGCCAATCACCAGAATGGGGTCGTTTCCTAGCGGAGATTTTTTGCCACCTTCAAACTCTTCTTCAAAATCAATTTGTTTTTTTATCGCATCTTTTTGAAATTCTTGAATCACTTGAGAGGTTCTGGGGCTGTGATGCGTTTCTAGACCTTTTTGAACCATCGATTGCGCGCCTTCAATAATGTGTTTAGCAATGAAACGAGTAATCCAGAAACGAAACAATTCATCTCCAGTAGTATTAAAGCTCAGAACGATACGATCCTCTTTTTTAGACCAACTTGCGTTTAATTGTTTAATTGCCATTGAGTAGAAAATTCAGTTTTAAAATGAAAAGGGTCAAGGATGTTGAGTTTACGAAAATATGACTTATTTCGACTATTCCTATATGAAAACAGTGTGCTATAACCTCAGTTATACATTAAAAGACGCAAAAATGGAGTTTTAAGATGGCTAGCAAAAAACCCTTGGCCGCAGCGAAGAAAACCCCTGCAGCGAAGAAAACCCCTGC
>JAEMSI010000052.1:5081-7131 GCA_016462905.1 Polynucleobacter sp.
CCCCAAAGCTACAAGCTAGCGGAAAACGGCAAAGCAAAAATAAACCATCTAGCAAGGATTTGGCCGCAATTTATTCCCAAGCTCTTCATCTGCATATAAAGGGAAAGTTAAAAGAGGCTTGGGACCTGTATCAGGGCATTTTGAAATTAGAGCCAAATCATTTTGATGCGATTCATTCTTTGGGTTTAATTGCAGCGCAGATGAAAAATTTTGAAATGGCGAAACAGTTGCTGGATCAGGCGCTAACAATTAATTCAACTAATCCACAAATACATAATAATATTGCCAATGTATTGATTAGTCTTGGGAAAAAGGATGCAGCTTTGTTGCAGTACAAGAAAGCAATTCAATTAAAACCAGACTATGTGGAGGCGTTTAATAATTCTGCTACTTTACTTCGCTCCCTAAAACAGTATGCTGCTGCAGTTGAAAGTTATTCAAAAGTAATTGCCCTCCAACCAAAAAATCCAAATGCGTATTTGAATCGAGGAAACGCTTTGGTAGAGATGGGTAATTTTGTGGCCGCTATTGCAAGCTATGATGAGGCTATCGGAGTTAAGTCTGATTTTGCTACTGCTTTTAATAATCGCGGTGTTGTCTTTAGAATTCAAAAAAAAGCGGATGCGGCTTTGCACAGCTTTCAACAGGCGATTAACTTAAAACCTGATTATGCTGAAGCGCATAATAATTCGGGGTTTGCTCAATTTGACCTAGCTCAATATCAAGCCGCTATTCATAGTTTTGAAAAAGCCATTCAATTGATTCCTAATTACGAGTCAGCAAAAGAAGGTTTGGTAAAGGCGAGGCAAGCACTGAAAGGGACGGTCAAATAATGGCTCGGATAACGGGGCTATTAAATCAGTTTTATTGTTTTCAATAATGCCTCCTAAGTTTAAAAATATTCCACGACCGAAGGCGGTTAAAAAGAAACCAGCTTCTTCGTTAACAATTCAGTTTAAAGAAGCTTTGGCCTTACACCAACAAGGAAAATTAGCCGAAGCAAAAAATATTTATTTAAAGATATTAGCAATACAACCTGATTATTTTGATCCATTGCATTTGTTAGGTGTGATTGCTAGACAAAATGGCGATGCAGCTAAAGCGGTTGAATTAATTTCAAAAGCCATTCAGATCAATCCAAACAGCCCCTTTTCTTACAATAATCTGGGGAATGCTTATAAGGATCAAGGAAAGCTCGATCAAGCCTTTTCCTCTTATGACAAAGCGCTAGCATTAAAGTGGGATTACCCTGAGGCGCATTACAGTCGTGCCGATATTTTAAAAAAACTCAATAAATTAAAAGAGGCGATTGCCGGCTATGATGAGGCAATTGCTTATAAGCCAGATTATCCAGACGCTATCGTTGATCGCGGTAATGCTTTTATGGAGCTTAAGCAGATTGATGCTGCATTGAGAGATTATAAAAAAGCAGCCGAGCTTGGATTTGGGTTTATGTTGGGTGTTTGGTTGTTTTTTAGAATGTCTACTTGCGATTGGAGCGATGCCAACTCGCAAATCAGTGCTTTAGTCGACCAGGTTAATGCGGGCAAAAATGTATGCACTGCTTTTGCAAGTCTAGGGTTTATTGATTCTTTAGCAGTGCAAAGAAAAACAGCCGATGTTTGGGTAAAAACAAAACGCCCAGCTAATTATTCTCTGGGGCCAATTAATCAATATCCGCATCATCAAAAAATTCGTATTGCCTACTATTCAATGGATTTTCGGAATCACCCCGTTGCCTTTTTAACTGCCGAGTTATTTGAATTACATGATCGCAGTCGTTTTGAGATCATTGCCTTTTCGTTTGGGAAGCCTTCGGATGACCCCATGCGACAACGATTAAAAGTAGCATTTGATCAATTTATAGAGGTTGAGGATAAAACAGACTTAGAAATTGCTCAGCTATCCAGATCCATGGAGGTCGATATTGCCATTGATCTTGCTGGCCATACCAAGGACTCTAGAGCAGGTATTTTTGCCTGTCGCGCCGCCCCCATTCAAGTGAACTATTTAGGTTATCCAGGTACCATGAGCGCTGAGTATATTGATT
>JAEMSI010000027.1 GCA_016462905.1 Polynucleobacter sp.
GAATAGCAAACATTCAATTTATATCAAATTAAATTAGAAATTATTATATATTAAATAAAATAATATATGACTAAAAACCCTTTAGATAAATGGACATTTATATAATATTTAAATAATACTAATTATATTAATAATAAATATTACTTATTCGGGCTAGGCTTGCCGCGGTTTAACATAAAACTGCCGCTTGCCTTTGCAGTGAGTTCACCGGTTTCATCAAAAACACTCGCTTCGCAATAATTAATCGTATTGCCTGCCTTTAAAACCCTTCCCTCGGCGATTAAAAGACCCCTCGAGGCGCGGATAAAGCTGGTAGTCATATCGATCGTAATCACGCCTAAAACATGCTGATGCGCACTTCTGGCAGCGGCGGCCATTGCAAAATCCAAAATACTCATCACAACCCCACCATGAGCCACGTGAAAACTATTTAATAATTCAGGACGCAACTGTAAACGGATGCGTGAATGTCCATCTTTGGCAAATTCAGCTTCAATCCCTAAAACATCTAAAAAGGGAATCTGTAAACCAAAATAAGATTGTGGAGATGAGGTCATCAAGTTACTCTCAATATCAAGATTTAAAAAGGGTCTATTTATTTAAGTCATTTCAGTAATGGTTGGAATTGATCCATGAAAAATAGTTTCCAACAATAAATCAGGATTCAATACAGAGACGGCTTCAAACCAAGCTTCATAAAAATAATCTTGAATTTCCTTTCCAGATCCAGACGCCTTAAATAGTGCATATGAGACTGTTGAAGGTGCGTATTCTCTTTCTTTTAATCGTTCCGCAATAATTTCCCAGGGGGTTACTAAGGTATTAATTACTAAAGATTGATATTTTTTTACCAAGCGGCGATTGAGCCAATTTAACAACAGCGCCATCCATTCTTCTACATTTTGCTTCTTGCTTAGAAAAGAAATTGTTTCAGGAACAGTTCTCTGTTTACGAAATTTACTTTCCAGAAAAAATGAAATGAAATCTAAATGCAGTACGAGGTGATGAGGTGGCTTTGTCATCTCCGATAACGGAATAATGTGATTCCATGTAATCCAAGACTTTGATTGGATAGCCTCATCAAAAGACATCTTTACTTCTGGATTTTTACAAGGAAATCGAGTGCTTTGAAATAAGGAATCATACTTCTCGCCAAATAAGGGGGTCTTATTTTTTAAGGCATTTTCCAGCAAATAGGTTTTACCAGAACCCCGATACCCTGCCAGAATGAAAAGGGTTTGTCCGTTATTCATACCGTTCATCACTGAGCTTTAGTCGCGATAAGCCTTGATTATTTAGATTGCCAATTTAAAAATTGGTGGTCGGGGCGAGAGGATTTGAACCTCCGACCACTTGCACCCCATGCAAGTACGCTACCAGGCTGCGCTACGCCCCGACGAAAGTGAAATTGTATCGCACAGGACAGTCGCGGTTGATACAACTAAAACAAACTTAAGAGCCCCCAAGAACCCTCAAAACGGCTTCAAGCTCTTCGCGTAACTGCAACTTACCTCGACTATCGTCTAAACGATTGCGTGCGCCGCTAATCGTAAAACCCTCTTCATACAACAAGGTACGAATTTTTCGAATTAATACCACCTCATGATGTTGATAGTAACGCCGATTGCCACGGCGCTTTTGGGGTCGTAATTGCTCAAATTCCTGCTCCCAATATCGCAATACATGAGTTTTGACGCCACATAAATCGCTCACTTCGCCAATCGTAAAATACCGCTTAGGGGGTATGGGTGGTAACTGCACTAACGCAGTTTTGGCTGGATCAAGTTCCGTTTTGCTGAGCATGTGCTTCTACAGCGTCCTTCAACTTTTGACTGGCATGGAAAGTAACCACCCGTCTTGCTGCAATCGGAATCATTTCGCCTGTTTTTGGATTGCGCCCAGGGCGAGCTGTTTTATTGCGCAATTGAAAATTACCAAAACCTGAAATTTTTACTTCAACCCCTTTTTCAAGGGTCTCGCCCACTTGATCAAAAAAAGCGTCGATCATGTCTTTTGCTTCGCGCTTATTTAAACCAACTTGCTGAAACAAGGCTTCTGAAAGTTCGTTTTTAGTTACAGTCTGAATATTAAATTCACTCATCATCTCACTCTTTTATCGCTATTTTTATTGATTATTAGTAATACTACCTTAAACGCGCCCCGCACTCTTTTTCAGCCCGACTGAGTAAAGCCGCCACAATCGAATCAACCTGTGCATCTTGTAAAGTCTCTAGTTCACTAACTAAACTAACTCGAAACGCTAAACTTTTTTCATCGGCAGCCAAAGTTGCTGACTTGCTATCGGGATTAGGTCGAAACTCATCAAATAATTCGATTTTCTGAACCCAATTTTGTTTCGCCCCTAACATGGCATCCAACACAGATTGAGCTGGAAGCGATTGTTTTACAACCAATGCTAAATCACGCTGCACCACCGGAAATTTACTAATCTCTTTTGGAGTGGGCAGTCCAATCGATTTGACTAGATCCCAATCAATTTCAAACAGAATCGGAGCAAAAGTAAGCTCATACCGCTGTTGCAAAGCGGGATGCAACTCACCAAGAAAGCCAATCGCGATTGGCTGCTGACCTACCTTGGGATGTAGATAAATGACAGCTGAACGGCCTGGATGTAGGGCTTTAGGGCAATTTTGTGGGGTTTTAGAATCCACCGCAGTGGTCATTACCGTTAATGGGTATAAAACCCGCTCTAACTCACCCTTGACATCAAAATAATCGGTATTGCGTTGCGCGCTTCCCCACTGTTCTGGTTGGGCGAAGCCATAAGCCAATCCACCAATATGACGAGGTTGCTCAAAACCAGCAAGCACACCTGGTCCATCTTGAATTTGGGGATTACGCTCAAAAACACGGCCTACCTCAAATAAACGCACCCGATTGATGCCACGATTTAAATTCGATCTTAGGTTCTGTAACAAGCCGCCCCATAAATTACTTCGCATCACATTAAATTGATTAGCAATCGGATTGAGAACTTCAATCGATTGCGTAACGCCAAGGGCCATTTCAATTTGCGAATCGGTAAAACCAAAATTAATCACTTCTTGATAAGCCTCTTGAGCTAAGCGATGCCGTAATGTATGAATACTTCTTTCGGCCTCGGGTGCTAACTTGATTTCTAAGCGGGCTGTTGGCGGCAAATCGGGAATATTTTCAAAGCCATATAAACGAGCCACTTCTTCGATTAAATCAGCTTCAATTTCAATATCAAAGCGATAGCTTGGTGGTTCAATCGTAAATATGGCATCACTAGCACTGCCACTCACTTGAAAAACAAAACCCAAGCGTTTAAAAATAGTGCTCACTTGCTCGACGCTGAGTGGGATGCCGATGACTTTAACTGCACGCGCCAATCGCATTGCCACAGGCTTACGTTCTGGCAAAGAGATTACTTGATCATGAAGTGGGCCTACTTGTCCGCCACACACCTCAACAATCAAGGCACACAAGTAATCGAGGCAGGTGGCTGTTGCATGGGGATCAACACCTCTTTCAAAACGATGCCCTGCATCCGTAGTGAAATTAAAACGGCGCGCACGCCCCTGAATCGCTTGAGGCCACCAAAAAGCGGCTTCGACGTAAATATTTTGGGTGGCATCACTAACCGCGCTACTGCTCCCGCCCATCACACCAGCAAGGCTAAGAGGCCCTTGATGATCGGCAATGACTCCAATCCGAAAATCAGTAGCGCTAGGGCTCAGTTCTACAGTCTGATCATTTAACAAGGTCAGGCTCTCATCGGATTTACCCCAACGCACCTGTAATCCACCTTGAATACGGTCTAAGTCGAAAACATGGCTCGGTTGACCCATTTCTAACATCACATAATTCGACAGATCGACCAAGGGAGAAATGCTTCGTTGACCAGCACTTTTTAAGCGTTCAATGATCCATTGAGGAGTTTTTGCTTTTGCGTTGACTCCCTTAATGACTCGACCAGCAAAACGACCACATAAATCGGGTGCCTCAATTTTGACTGGAAGCTGATCTTGAATTGAACTGGTAATGGGTTTAAGAGGTGGTTTTGATAAAGGCGTATTGGTAATCGCAGATACTTCGCGCGCAACACCCCAGACGGACAAACAATCCGCTTTGTTCGGCGTTAATTTAATCGTAAAAATGGAATCGTCTAAATGCAAATAGTCGCGAATATCTTTTCCGACGGGAGCATCATTAGGTAATTCATAAATACCAGCATGATCCTCGCCTAAGCCAAGCTCGCGCCCTGAACACAACATACCATTACTCTCAACACCACGAAGTTTTCCAACTTTAATCTGAAATGGTTTACCACCTGCCTCGGAAGGAGGAAGTTCTGCACCCACTAAAGCGCACGGAATCTTGATGCCAACACGCGCATTGGGTGCACCACAAACAATTTGTAAATTTTCTCGTCCTGTACCGGCATTCACACGGCAAACTCGTAATCGATCCGCATCCGGATGTTGCTCAGCAGACAAAATCTCAGCTACCACCACATTCGTAAATGGCGGAGCGAGCGGATGTTGATCCTCCACTTCGAGCCCAGCCATAGTTAGCGCGCGGCCCAGTTCCTCGCTACTTAATTTAGGGTTAACGTACTGACGTAACCAAGATTCAGAAAATTGCATTTTGTCTCTCTGACCTTAGGCTGGAAACTGCGCCAAAAAGCGCAAGTCGTTTTCAAAAAATAAGCGTAAATCCTCTATGCCGTAACGTAGCATGGTTAGGCGCTCTAATCCAGAACCAAAAGCAAAGCCCATATAACGCTCGGGATCAATGCCCATATTCTTTAATACGTTCGGATGAACTTGACCAGCGCCCGAGATTTCTAACCAACGTCCTGCTAAACGCCCGCTACTAAAAGCCATATCGATTTCAGCGGAAGGTTCTGTGAATGGAAAATATGAAGGACGAAAACGAACTTGCAGTTGATCAGTTTCAAAAAAGGTTCGTAAAAAATGGGTATAAACCCCTTTTAAATCAGCAAAGGAAACATCCTCACCAATCCACAAACCCTCGACCTGATGAAACATCGGGGAATGAGTCGCATCGCTATCCACGCGATAGGTTCTTCCTGGGGCAATTACTTGAATGGGGGGCATCACCGCTTGCGCAGCAAAGCGCTGAACGTGCTCGCTGGCATAACGCACCTGAATTGGGCTGGTATGCGTGCGCAATAACAAGGGTTTGCCGGTTGAATCCTTACCATCGACATAAAACGTATCCTGCATTGATCGAGCAGGATGGTTTTCAGGACTATTTAATGCGGTGAAGTTAAACCAATCATTTTCAATTTCGGGGCCATCAGCTACATCAAACCCAATCGAATGAAAAATCGCCTCAACTCTTTCCCAGGTTCGCATCACTGGATGTAAGCTGCCTGAAGACTGGCCGCGACCCGGCAATGAGACATCAATCGCCTCTGCGGATAAACGCTCGAGCATCACGGCATTTGAAAGGCTCTGGCGCCGCTCTAGGAGCGCTTGCTCTACCGCAGACTTAGCTTGATTAATTTGAGCGCCAGCACTTTTGCGCTCGTCAACAGACATCCCTCCAAGCGCCTTTAAGCGCTCAGTAAGCAGTCCTGATTTGCCGAGGTACCGAGCTTTCGCATCCTCCAAAGCTGCCGCATCGACAGCCGAGGAGAAATCGCGTTTGGCATCCTCGACGATTTGGTCGAGAGAAACCATCAAAAGACTAGTTAGTTAGTAGCACTAACCGTTGTCTTAATACGAGCGACCAAAGCAGCAAATGCTTCTTTGTCCATGATCGCCATATCCGACAACACCTTGCGATCAAGTTCGATCGCAGCCTTTTTCATTCCATTCATAAATACGCTGTAGGTCATATCATGCTCACGTACCGCAGCATTAATACGCGCGATCCACAAAGCACGGAATACGCGTTTTTTGTTGCGACGGTCGCGATAGGCATGCTGACCAGCACGCATAACCGCTTCTTTAGCAATCCGAAATACGTTTTTACGACGACCCCGATACCCTTTAGCGGCATCGGTTACTTTTTGATGACGGGCTCTTGCTGTAACCCCACGTTTGACTCTTGGCATAGTTTTCTCCTAGTTCAGTCTGAGGTTAAGCGTAAGGCAACATAGCGCGAACCGATTTCACATCGGCTTTTGAAACTTCAGCAGAGCCGCGAAGTTGACGCTTGTTCTTGGTTGTTTTCTTAGTCAGGATATGGCGTTTGAAAGCCTGTCCTCGTTTAATCGATCCGCTTGCGCGAACCTTAAAGCGCTTAGCTGCGCCACTCTTGGTCTTCATCTTGGGCATGACTGCTCCCTCTCTTCTTCGTTGGTGCATCTTAGGTGGTAACCGACGGCTACACTTCCTGTACCTAGACTCACTAATTACGCTAAACAGCGTGGTACTTCAACTTCTAAACATTACTTCTTGCGGGCTGGTGCTAGCACCATCACCATTTGCCGACCTTCCATTTTTGGAAACTGTTCGACTTGACCGTAAGGCTCTAAATCGAGCTTTAATCGATCCAACATCTTGGCTCCGATTTCTTGATGCGCCATTTCGCGCCCCCGAAATCGTAAGGTAATTTTGGTTTTGTCGCCATCTTCTAAAAAACGAATTAGATTGCGTAATTTGACACCGTAATCGCCATCATCCGTACCAGGCCGGAATTTTACTTCCTTTACCTGAATCACTTTTTGCTTTAGCTTTGCTTCATGCAAACGCTTGGCTTCTTGGTATTTAAACTTGCCGAAATCCATTAAACGAGCAACTGGTGGTTCTGCGGTTGGAGCAATCTCGACTAAATCGGTCTCCAACTCCTCGGCCATTTTTAAGGCTTCGCTTAACTTCACAACTCCAATCGGTTTTGCATCTAATCCAATCAAACGCACTTCAGGGGCAGTAATTTCCTCGTTAATGCGTTGCAATTTTTCAGTAGCGATCTTGTAATTCCTCTCAAATAAACTTTAAATAAAACCATTCCACCCCTAGCTAAGCTCGGGACCGACTTTCTGGACAATATCCTCTTGGAGTCGGGCAACGAAGGAATCTATTGGCATGACACCTAGATCAACTCCGCCACGGGCACGAACGGCCACCGTATTACTCTCACGCTCCTTATCACCAACAACCAGCAAATAGGGCAACTTCTGCAAGGCGTGCTCGCGTATTTTATACGTAATTTTCTCGTTTCGCAAATCAGACTCCACTCTAAACCCTTGTTTTTTCAGGATTTGCTGTATTTTTGACGCATATTCGGCTGAATTTTCGGAAATATTCAGCACCATCGCCTGAACCGGGGCTAACCAAACCGGCATCGCACCAGCGTGGTTTTCGATCAAAATCCCGATAAAACGCTCCAAAGAACCCACAATCGCCCGATGCAGCATGACTGGCACCTTACGGCTATTGTCTTCAGCAACGTATTCAGCACCTAAACGCGCCGGCATTGAAAAGTCGACTTGCATCGTACCGCACTGCCAAGAACGGCCAATCGAATCTTTTAGGTGGTATTCAATTTTGGGGCCATAAAAAGCACCCTCGCCGGGTAACTCTTCCCAAGTTTGCCCCGATACTTTCAAGGCCCCACGCAAAGCAGCCTCTGCTTTATCCCAAACCGCATCATCGCCCACCCGTTTAGCAGGGCGCAAAGCGAGTTTCACGGCAATTTCAGTAAATCCAAAATCAGCATAAACGGCGCGAACTGCTTTATCAAATGCAGCTACCTCAGACTGAATTTGATCTTCGGTGCAAAAAATATGACCATCATCCTGAGTAAAGCCTCGAACCCGCATCAAACCATGCAAAGCCCCCGAAGGCTCATTACGATGGCACTGACCAAATTCACCAAAGCGCAAAGGCAAATCACGATAGCTATGCAATCCCGAATTAAAAATTTGTACGTGCCCAGGACAGTTCATGGGTTTTAGAGCATAAGCACGATTTTCCGATTCGGTCGTAAACATATTCTCTTTGTAATTTTCCCAATGGCCTGATTTTTCCCACAAGCTGCGATCCAGAATCTGCGGCGCCTTCACTTCGTGATAGCCTTCACGCTGATATACCCGACGCATGTATTGCTCTACTTCTTGCCAAATTGCCCAGCCTTTGGGATGCCAAAACACTAAACCAGGCGCTTCATCCTGAAAATGAAATAAGTCCAATTGCTTCGCTAAACGCCGATGATCGCGCTTCTCGGCCTCCTCGAGCATGTGTAAATACGCGTCTTGATCTTCTTTTTTGGTCCAAGCAGTGCCGTAAATTCGTTGCAGCATTTCGTTTTTACTGTCACCGCGCCAATAGGCTCCAGCTAACTTCATCAACTTAAAGACTTTTAGTTTGCCAGTCGAAGGCACATGTGGACCACGGCACAAATCAGTGAACTTACCCTCGGTATAAAGCGAAACTGCTTCGCCCTGAGGAATGCTGGAAATAATTTCTGCTTTGTAATGCTCGCCTTGCTTCTTAAAAAACTCCACCGCTTCGTCTCTCGGTAAAACTTGACGCACGACGGGCTCATCTTGCTTAGCCAATTCAGCCATGCGCTTTTCAATCGCCGTTAAATCATCTGGAGTAAAAGGGCGATGGTATGAAAAATCGTAGTAGAAGCCGTTCTCAATCACGGGTCCAATCGTGACTTGCGCTTCTGGGAATAACTCTTTAACCGCATAGGCTAATAAATGCGCAGTAGAGTGCCGAATAATATCGAGGCCTTCTGGGTTTTTATCCGTAATGATTGCTAAAGCAACATCGCGCTCAATTAGATAACTTAAATCCACTAATTGGCCATCAACCGAACCCGCCAGAGCCGCCTTTGCTAAACCGCTCCCTATATTTTGCGCAACATCAGCAACACGAAGTGGCGCAGGAAACTCGCGCCTCGATCCATCGGGAAGTGTTACTGCTACCATGCTTGGTCTTTCATTTCGTTGGTAGGCTCGATTGGACTCGAACCAACGACCCCCACCATGTCAAGGTGGTGCTCTAACCAGCTGAGCTACGAGCCTATAAAGATCAAGAGTTTATCACCGCCGGCGCACTTGGGTGACCCCCCTTAACTCTTCAAGGCCCATTTGCACCAAGCGCAAGGATTCTGCATCGTTAACCTCAACCGTCAATTGAATATAAGCAACGGCTTTGCGGACCGATTTACGCAAATCAATCACATGAGCCCCAATCCGCGATAAAGTTTCAAAACACTCCCGCATTAGCTCAGGACGATCAATCGCAATTAAAACCAAATCGGCTGGAAAAACACGGGGACGTTCAACCCCACCTGGACTCTTGAGGGGTGTCTTTAAAGAGTCACTCCAAGCGGTTTGAATCACCTTTTCGGGTGCACGCTCCAGCAAAAGACGGAAGGTTTTACAAGAGCGTCGGTGAATTGAAACACCGCGACCTTGCGTCACAAAACCGGCAATCGCATCCGGCGGTACAGGACGACAACACCGTGCTAATTGCGTTAACAAGGAATCAACCCCGACTACCAAGATATCACCGCCCCGAAGATTTTTTTGTGCGCGCGGCTTCAAAGAAATGGTATCGCCTAATAAATCAAATTTGTCTAACTTCCCTTCCGAATTTTTTAATTCAGTTTTTACGTCGACTGGGCTACTACGTGAAGTCGATGTGTCTCCTACCTCATCATCCAAGGCATTAAACCAAGCACGCACCCGTGAACGACCGCGTTGAGAGCGTAGATACCCCCGCTCTGGATTTAACCAATCGCGTGAGGGTCCGCCTTGCTTCACTGAAATAATTTCAACAGTCTGCCCATTGCGTAAAGCCGTATCGAGCGGGACCATCGCACCATCCACGCGAGCACCACGACAACGATGTCCCAAATCGGTATGAACCGCGTACGCAAAATCGATTGGCGAAGACCCTTTCTCCAAAGCAATCACCTTACCTAATGGAGTTAATACATAAATATGGTCATCAATCTCATGGTGCTTGAGTTGTTCCCAGGCATCCTCTTTCCAAGAAATCAATTGCCGCGCCCAAGCGATTTGCCTTTCGTAGGTCACCTCAGCGCTGTGTGTTCCCAATTGAGCTTTACCTGAATCATAGGCACCCTCTTTATAGCGCCAGTGCGCTGCTAATCCATATTCCGCTTGCAAATGCATCTCATGAGTACGAATTTGAATTTCAAAAGCAATTCCGTTTTCATCAATCACAACTGTATGCAAGGATTGATATCCATTGGGCTTGGGTCTCGCAATATAATCATCAAATTCGCGTGGCACAGGTTGCCACAAATGATGAACCAATCCTAGAGTGGCATAACAGGCTTTTACATCATCTACCAAAATACGAAAAGCGCGAACATCATATAAATTAGCAAACTCAATTGACTTACCTTGCATCTTGCGCCAAATGCTATAGATATGTTTTGGTCGACCATACACAGCACTCGATATGCGGGCTTCTTTTAATTCCTCTTCCAAACGCCGAATCACTTCTTGAATAAATCCTTCGCGTTCAATTCGCTTTGAATCCAATAAACCAGCAATCTCTTGATAGACTGCAGGCGATAAAAGGCGAAAGGCAAGGTCTTCCATCTCCCATTTCATTTGCCAAATTCCCAAGCGGTTCGCCAAGCTTGCATCAATATCTAAAATCTCTTGCGCCCAAGCGCTGGTCATCCTTTGATTGCTTTGGGTAATCCAACGTAAACTTTGTAAGCGTGAAGCTAAGTAAATTAATACAACCCGCAAATCGCTCCCAAAAGCCAAGAGCATTTTCCGCAAAATTTCCTCTTGCCCAGAAATAGCAGCCACACCATCCTGCCGAGCTAATTTAGCCTGCGCTTTTTGTAAACCCCGAAATCCCATCACCAATTGGGTTGATTCTTCGCCAATGAATTTTTGTAAGGCATCACGCCCTAGATCGCTAAACAAATGATTAGCAGCAACTACACTGGCGTCATCTACACGTAATCCCTGCAAAATATCGGCCACGCCCAGTGAATGCGCCTCGGCATTTTCTCCATAACTAGTGTCTTTGCTGGCTTGATTGACATTGCCAGCAAACGCTTTAATTGGGGAATGGGCTTTAGGGAGGCTAGCCATTAGCCAATACGAAAGAACTCACGGGCAATTTGAATCTGCTCGGGTTGAATAAAAGCAGGTGCGTGCCCGACATTCGGAATTTCAATACTTCTTACATGAGGCACTCTCCGAGACATTTCTTCCACTGTTTTAGTAGAGAGTAAATCGGAATTGGCGCCACGGACTACCAAGACTGGGCATTGTATTTGTTCAAATGCTTTCCACATCGCATATTCACCAGCAACCGCCAGCGCTGGTGTAATGGCTGAAAATGGGATGACGATATTCGGGTCATAATGTAAGATCCAACCCTGCCCTGTTTGTTCTAACATGGGTCCATTTAATTTCTCCCACTCACTAGCGCTATGCTGACCGAAAGGTTGGCAAATATTATTTAAAGCCTCTAACGCCGTTTGACGATCTGCATAAAGAAATGGTTTGCCCACATAAGAACTCAAGCGTTTAATTGCATCGGGCTCAAGCCGAGGGCCAACATCATTTAAGAGCAAGCGCTGAATCGGGTTGCCCTGCATCGACGCATAAACCATGCCAATCAAGCCCCCCATCGAGGTGCCAAACCAATCGATCTTGGTAGCATTTAAATGGGCCACTAAAGTAACCATATCCGATACATACTGAGGAACTACATATAACATCGGATTAGTAAACCAATCGGAATCCCCGCGGCCTACTACATCAGGGCAAACCACATAATGTGAATCACACATGGCTTCAGCTAGGGTTGCAAAATCGCTACCACGCCGCGACAAACCATGAACACAAAACAGAATGCGCGGATTTCTGGGGTCACCCCAAGAGTGATAGGCCATGCGATGCAAACCATCGCTGCTGGCACACTCAACATATTCGGTATAGCCTCGACGATCTAATGGTGCAGTTTTAGTCGGGATAATAAAATCTTGTTTGCCTGCCTCTTCGGGCTGAATCGTGACATGATCAATGCGGTATTTTTTGAGTAGCATCGCATTGACCTCATCTAGGATCCGCGGCCATTCACTCATGCTTTCAATTTCAACGTGACCGATTAACGCAGGATAAGTGGGTGTCATTTCCCAAACATGCAAATCGTGAACCGCCTGAATTCCTTTGATGGTTTGCAGGTCAGCCCCGACCTTGACATAGTCAATATGCAAAGGCACACCCTCCATTAAGAAATGATAGGACTCGCGCAGAATCGAAAGGGTGGATTTCAAAATCAGTAAAGAAACAAAAATCGATAACAAAGGATCGATTTCCATCCAACCGGTAAATTGAATCACTAAGCCAGAGACCAGTGCCGCAAGCGATGCTAATAGATCGCCCATGACATGTACCAAGGCGGCTCTAGTGTTGACATTCTTATGCCCTCGCGACAAAAACCAGGCGATCAATACATTCACCACTAAACCCAAAGCAGCAACTAAGGTCACAGTTGCGCCAGAAACTTCATGTAAAGTAAAAAAGCGACTAATTGCCTCAGCAATAATCCACCCGACTAAACCCAACATCACGATGCAGTTCACAAAGGCAGCCAAGGCTTCCGATCTACCAAATCCAAAGGAATGCTTGGGTGACGGCGGGCGTCGTGCAATGTACTGAGCCAAGAGAGCCAAACCCAGCGCCGCAGCATCGGTGACCATATGCCCAGCATCTGAAATTAAAGCCAAGGAGCCAGCAAAAACACCGGCCAATAATTCAATTATGGAAAAAGAGAGAGTTAAAACCAGAGCTATCCATAAGCCCCTTTGCGTTACTACAGCCTTAGCATGCCCTTGCTGTGCATCACCCCGTTTGTGAGCATGAAGAGGATGGTGGGCATGGTCAACCGACATAGGCTGTCATGGTCTCATACACCACTCATATCGATCGGCGCGCCGGTTTTTGCTTGAATTTCCTCTTTGCTTACTTCGGGTGCCAATTCAACCAATCTCAAGCCTTTAGAGGAGATGTCCAAAACACCTAAATCGGTAATGATGCGATTAACCGAGCGTAATCCCGTTAAAGGCAAGGTGCACTTAGGCAGAATTTTGATTTCTTCAGTGCCATCTTTTTTCTTAGCAACATGCTCCATCAACACCACGACATGCTCTACTCCAGCAACTAGATCCATCGCACCGCCCATTCCCTTAACCATCTTGCCAGGGATCATCCAATTGGCTAGATCGCCATACTCACTGACTTGCATTGCCCCTAAGATGGCAATATTAATTTTTCCAGCACGAATCATTCCGAATGAATCTGCCGATGAAAAAATAGCTGAACCCGGTAATGTAGTGATCGTTTGCTTGCCCGCATTAATTAAATCAGGGTCCACCTGATCTTCTGTGGGGAATGCGCCAATTCCCAATAAGCCATTTTCGGATTGCAGCCAAACCTCCATATCGGCTGGCACATAATTCGCTACCAAGGTAGGCATGCCAATCCCCAAATTAACGTAATAACCGTCTTTTAATTCTTTGGCAGCCCGTGCTGCCATTTCATTTCGATTCCAAGGCATAGATCGTCCTAATTTTTCTTAAGTATTAAATGGTTTTTTTAAGCATTCGCTTGAGAGATTGTGCGCTGCTCAATGCGCTTTTCAGGAGTCGGATTCAACACCAAACGATGCACATAAATACTGGGTGTATGAATTTCATCCGGACGCAAGACTCCGTTCTCGACTATTTCCTCCACTTCAGCAACTGTGATCTTGCCTGCCATCGCTACCATCGGATTAAAGTTACGCGCGGTATAGCGATAAACTAAATTACCCGCGCGATCCGCCTTCCAAGCTTTAATTAATGACACATCAGGAATGAGCGCTCGCTCCATCAGGTAATCAACCCCATCAAACTGACGAATATCTTTGCCCTCAGCAACCAAAGTACCAACCCCCGTTTTGGTAAAAAATGCGGGGATGCCACATCCACCAGCACGCAGTCTTTCGGCCAATGTTCCTTGTGGAGTAAATTCGAGTTCTAATTCACCTGCTAAAAATTGCCGCTCAAATTCTTTATTCTCACCTACATACGATGCGATCATTTTTTTAACCTGACGCGATTCGAGCAATAAACCCAAACCAAATCCGTCGACACCCGCATTATTAGAAATGGCGGTTAAATT
This sequence comes from Polynucleobacter sp., assembly GCA_016462905.1. Lineage (GTDB taxonomy): Bacteria > Pseudomonadota > Gammaproteobacteria > Burkholderiales > Burkholderiaceae > Polynucleobacter. The sequence continues at coordinate 14,138 of JAEMSI010000027.1, forward strand.
TTGTACCTTTAAATTGCGTACCGCTTCAATCAACATTTCTGGAATACCACACAAACCAAAACCGCCAACTCCAATGGTTTGGTTGTCACGCAAAATATCTTGTAGCGCCGCTTGCGCCGATGGGTAAGTCTTGTTCATGGAGCCCGATCCTGTAAAAATAGATTGAATAGGCAAATAATAACAAGCCTTGAATTTCGGCCTCGTATTTAAAAAGCCACTAAACTAAGCCCATGAATTCTCAGGAACTTCTAGAACGCTATGGCCCGCGCGAATCAATGGATTATGACGTGGTCATCGTGGGTGGCGGTCCAGCTGGACTAGCTGCAGCCATTCGAATCAAACAAATTGCGGTCGAAAAAAACCTAGAAGTGAGTGTTTGTATCCTAGAAAAAGGCTCTGAAATTGGAGCGCATATTCTTTCTGGGGCTGTGATGGATCCACGTTCACTCAACGAGCTGATCCCGAATTGGCACGAATTAGGCGCTCCTCTAGAAACACCGGTTAACGAAGATCGTTTTCTATTTTTAACGCAAAAATCCTCTTACCAAGTTCCCCATTTTTTACTGCCTGCCTGTTTTGAAAATCACGGTAATTATATTTTGAGCTTATCGAACTTCACCCGTTGGCTAGGTACGCAGGCTGAAAATGCCGGGGTCGATATTTTTCCAGGCTTTGCGGCTGCCGAAATTATCTACGCCGAAAACAATGCCGTTGGCGGAGTTATTACAGGCTCATTAGGCGTGAATAAACAAGGTGAACCTAGCGAGCAATTTCAGCTGGGTATGGAACTGCGGGCTAAGTACACCTTATTCGCTGAAGGTGCACGCGGTCATTTAGGTAAACAACTGATCGAGCGTTTTTCCTTGGATCGGGATAGTGATCCACAAAGTTACGGAATTGGTATTAAAGAATTATGGGAAATTGAATCTGCCCAACATCAACCTGGCTTGGTGATTCACACCGCAGGTTGGCCATTAGACTCCAATACCTATGGCGGGTCTTTTTTATATCACTTTGGTAAGAACCAAGTTGCGGTGGGTTTAGTAGTTGGTTTGTCTTATCGCAACCCCTACCTCAATCCATTTGAAGAATTTCAACGTTATAAACATCATCCAGCAATACGAGATACCTTTGTCGGCGGGAGGCGGATTAGTTATGGGGCTCGAGCCATTACCGCTGGCGGTATAAACAGTTTGCCAAAGACGGTTTTTCCAGGAGGCGCTCTAATTGGTTGTGAGGCAGGTTATCTCAATGCGTCACGTATTAAAGGCAGTCATGCTGCAATTAAAACCGGCATGCTTGCGGCAGAGGCGGCAGTAGAGGCGCTTGCCAAAAATCGTAGTCATGACGAATTAGAAAACTACCCAAGGGCATTTCAACAAAGTTGGCTGTATGAAGAACTACAACGCGCCCGTAATTTCAAACCTTGGATGTCGAAGGGCTTGGCTTTAGGTACTCTCATGGTTGGGATTGAACAAAAATTATTGGGCGGCAATATGCCATGGACTGTGCGTAATCGCAAAGCGGATCACGAATACTTAGAACCAGCATCCCAGCATCAACCCATTTCCTATCCCAAACCAGATGGTCAAATCAGTTTTGATCGCTTATCGTCGGTATTCGTATCGAATACCAATCACAACGAAAATCAGCCGGCTCATCTCACCTTAAAAAATAATACGATTCCAGTGTCGATTAATTTAGAAAAATATGCTGGGCCCGAGCAACGCTATTGCCCTGCTGGTGTGTATGAGTACATCTCGGTGGCAGACAAACCGCAATTACAAATTAATGCGCAAAATTGCGTACACTGCAAAACCTGCGATATTAAAGATCCCACCCAAAACATCGTTTGGATTGCACCAGAAGGTGGTGGCGGTCCAAACTATTCAGGAATGTAAGTCTTAGCAACCTGATTGCTAATATGCTGAATCGCAAACGCAGCCACTAAACAAGCGAGTGCTGCCATACCAAAAACTTGGCTGGGCCCCCAATGCTCCCAAATCCACCCCGCGCAAAGCCCACCTAAACTTCCGCCAAAGCCATAGGAAATGGTTGTAAACAAAGCCTGCCCACGGCCCTGTACTGGTCCCGAGAACCAATGGCGAATTAATTTGGTGCTTGCGCTGTGATGGGCGGCAAAACTAGCGGCATGAAACAACTGAGCCAAGACCAATAAACCAGCGCTTGGCAAATATCCAATCAAAATAAATCGCAAGGCGCCCAACCAACAGCAGATGATTAAGACCAATTTTGGACTATAGCGCGACAGAAACCAATTTTGATAATAAAAAAACAATACTTCGGCAGCAACTCCTAAAGTCCAAAATAAACCGATTTCTAATTTTCCATACCCAAGACTAAGCAAATACAGTGAGTAAAAAACATATAAAGCAGCGTGCCCAAAAACCATACTAAAACTAGAAAATAGAAACCAACGTACTTGAGGATTCTTTAAAACCGAACGCAATTCACCGCGCAGCATTTTACGCCGCTCCATCTTTGGTTCATGAAGAAAAAAGGTGTTGGCTGCAAACACAAGCAAGACAATCGCCCCTAACCATGGGAATAGTTCGATCCCCTTATTTTCAAAAAGCTCACCCGAGATCAGTACCATCGAAATAAAACCGAGCGAGCCCCACAGACGTAAACGGCCATATCCCTGATCAAACGAGTTATCTTTAAATAAGGCGTGTACTGTAGCCGCTTCGCCCAAAGGAATTTGACTACTTAAAATGGTATGAATCACAAACATCCAAATTAATAAGGGCCAGTATCCCTTTAGGAAGAAAAGAGCAAAAAAAAGTAAGCTCGCAAGAACCGCACAAAAACGAATAAGTTGAATACGCTCAGATAAATAATCCGATAACCAGCCCCAAGAAAATGGTCCCAAGATGCGGGTAATTTGTAACATCGACATTAAGGTAGCAATTTGAATTGCATTAAATCCCAGTTGCGAAAAATAGAGGCTGGCATACGGTGACATTAAACCAAGGTAGGCAAAATACAAAAAGAAAAAGGCCCCGAAGGCCTTTTGCACAGTAAAGATCATGCCAACACCAGATTAGGAAGACGAACGAGTCGCAGGTATAGGTTTAACCGGAGCAATTACATCACCGCATTGAGCGCGATGACGTAAAGCGTGATCCATTAAAACTAAGGCAAGCATGGCCTCAGCAATGGGCGCTGCGCGAATACCGACACAGGGGTCGTGTCGACCTTTGGTTTGAACTGTCATGGGTTTGCCTGCTAAATCAATTGATTCTTTTGGGGAAAGAATGCTCGAGGTAGGCTTAATTGCAATCGACACCCGCAAATCCTGACCTGAGCTAATACCCCCCAGCGTGCCACCTGAGTGATTACTTGCAAAACCATCGGGGTGCATTTCATCACCATGCTCACTACCCCGTTGAGAAACCACCGCAAATCCCGACCCAATCTCAACACCCTTAACCGCATTAATTCCCATCATGACATGGGCAATATCCGCATCTAATTTATCAAAGACAGGTTCACCTAAACCAATCGGTACTCCCGAAGCGCGTATTTCAATCCGCGCACCACAAGAATCCCCCGCTTTGCGCAAATCATCCATGTAGGCCTCCAACTTTGGAATGATCTCGGCATTCGGCGCAAAAAATGGATTTGCAGGAATTTGCTTAGCGTCCAAAAAAGGAATCGGAATATCACCCAACTGCGACATATACGCTTGTATTTGAATAGTATATTTTTCACGTAACCACTTCTTAGCAACCGCTGCAGCGGCCACAATCGGGGCAGTTAAGCGCGCCGATGAGCGACCGCCACCACGGGGGTCACGAAAACCATATTTGTGATGATAAGTGTAGTCAGCATGGCCTGGGCGAAAGGTTTGCATAATATCGCCATAATCTTGACTCCGCTGATCGGTGTTTCGAATCAATAAACAAATCGGAGTGCCTGTAGTTTTACCTTCAAATACGCCCGATATAATTTCAACTCGGTCTTCTTCTTTGCGTTGTGTAACGTGCCGTGACGTACCGGGTTTACGTCGATCTAAATCACCTTGTATATCGGCTTCGGACAAAATCATCCCAGGTGGACAACCATCAATCACCGCACCAATCGCAGGACCATGAGACTCACCAAAAGTCGTTACACAAAAAAGGAGGCCTAAAGAATTTCCAGACATGCCAATATTATGGCATTAGCCTGATGATTTAACTGAATTCTGCGCGATCCGCGCTCGAATCGCGGGTAAATTAGCAACAATCAGTGCTCCGACCAAAGTTACCCACCAAGTGAGATAAATCCACAATAGCATTAAAGGCAGAATTGCAAAGGTGCCATAAACCGTTTTATGAAAAGGCGCCTGCATGACAAAATAAGCAAAACCAAATTTGCCTAATTCATAAGCCAAAGCTGCCAAAATTGCGCCTATAAACGCATCTCCCCAACGAACCTGACTATACGGCAAGATGCGATAGGCCAAAGCAAATACCAAGACCGCTAACAGCGAAGGAAGTATGGTTGCAGCAACCCGCATTTCATCGGATAAAGACGGAATTAAACCCGATGCTGCGCTAAACAAAAGACCGCTTAAATAAATTCCCAAACCCAAACCCAATGGTCCCAAAATAGTTGCCAATAGATAAAGGAATACTCTTTTTGTAAAAGGTCTTTTTACTTTGACATGCCATATCTCATTAAAAGCGCGTTCAATCACCCCCATCGTAATTAATGTCACGACAAATAAACTAAGCAAACCAAGCACAGTCAGGCCGCGCGCCTTGCTAGAAAACTGCCCCATATAAACCATCATTTGTTTACTAATCGCTGGCGGAAAATACGTTTGCAACAACCAAGTCTGGTATGTATTTTTGATATCAATAAATGCGGGTAAATAGGAAATTAAAATCGATCCAACAGTCAATATGGGCACAAACGCCAATATGGTTGTAAAGGAAAGGCTGGCAGAAACTTGATTTAAATTGAGATGGGCATTTCTGCGCCATAAATCCCGCATCAAGGAAAGCCAGAATCGAATCTGATAAGAAATACGCATCGCCGTATCATATGATGAATTCAATAAAATGGAAGCAATATGAATCAAAAAGAAATATTAGTACTTTATTACTCTCGTTCTGGCGCCACCCAACAACTAGCCCGCCTGATCGCCGAAGGTATTGATAGCGTCTCGGGGGTCAGCGCCCGAATCCGCACGGTTCCAGCAGTCTCCACCGTATGCGAGGCCACCAAACCGAGCGTTCCAGATCAGGGGGCTCCCTATGCCGAATATCGAGACCTAGAAGAATGCATTGGACTTGCTTTAGGATCGCCTACCCGATTTGGCAATATGGCTGCTGCCATGAAATATTTTTTAGATGGCACGGTTGGCCAATGGGTCAATGGAACTCTCAGCGGCAAACCAGCTTGCGTTTTTACTAGTAGCGGGAGTCTTCATGGTGGGCAAGAAAGTACCCTGCTAACGATGATGCTGCCATTAATTCATCATGGCATGCTAATCGTTGGGCTTCCCTATAGCGAGGCTGATCTCCGACACACCAAAACCGGTGGGACACCTTATGGGGCAAGTCATATAGCGCATTTGGATGATCAGAAGTATGTTTCTAGCGATCAAGTACCCATCAGCGGCGAAGAGAGCCGCTTAGCAATTGCCCAAGGCAAACGCCTTGCTGAGATTGCCCTACGCTTGCACAAATGAGATTCTTGAAAATGCTTAAATCAATCCTCCAAAAAAATATCTATGTTCTATTAGGTAGCGCAGCATGCCTTGATTTAATTATTCTTTGCATTGCATGGGAATGGTTTCTTTCACCTTTAAGACCGGGTGGCTCATGGCTTGTATTGAAAGCGCTGCCGCTATTTTTATTATTACCTGGGATCTGGCGAAGTCGTGTTTACACGATGCAATGGGGCACTATGCTAATTTTAATTTATATGACTGAGGCCTTAGTGCGAATTAGCGAGCCTGGTTGGAATCAATGGTTAGCTATTCTTGAACTGATTTTTTCAAGCACTGTATTTGTTACCCTGCTACTGTATCTGAAGCCTTTAAAAGCCCAAGCCAAGTTAGCCAAAAAAATGGCAGAGAAGTAATCAAAAAATCATGCCAAAATTAATTAGCCGCTAAATCAAAAACTAGCACCTCAGCATCATTCGCTTGATCGATTTCAATCGATTCTTCGTCTGCCAATAACAAAGCATCGCCAGCATGTAATAGTTGCTGGTTCACTTGCAATTGCCCTTTAACCAAATGAACATAAGCCTTTCTAGTGGGTTCTATTTTTAAGGAAGCGGATTGACCAGCCTCAAACAATCCGGCATAGAGTTTTGCATCGGCAGTTATTTTTACCGAATCATGAGCGCCATCGGGCGAGGCAATCAAACGTAAGCGACCTTGCTTATCGAGCAAAGGAATGGTTTTTTGTTCATAACTGGGGGGTATTTCCATGACATTGGGCTCAATCCAAATTTGCAATAAATGAGTAACAGCGTCTTTTGCATAATTAAATTCGCTATGCGTTACACCTGTACCTGCACTCATTCGCTGCACATCGCCTGGCGGAATTGTCTCAACATTGCCCATACTATCTTCATGAGCCAATTCTCCAGAAAGCACGTACGTAATAATCTCCATATTACGATGTCCGTGTTTACCAAAACCTCGGCCTGGCTCGATATAGTCTTCATTAATTACACGCAAACAACCCCAATCCATAAACTGAGGATCGTAATAACTGGCAAATGAAAATGAATGGTAGCTTTTTAACCACCCGTGATTAGCAAAACCCCGCTCTCCTGAGCGTCGAATCTGTTGCATTTCAATCCCCTATTCAATCAATTCATTATTCATCGATTCCCAAGCTGACCTTATTTTACTGAACCATAGCCGTATTTTTGTAATATCAAAACTGCCTGCGGCTCTTGGATAAATTGATAGAGTTGGGCTAATACGGCTGGTGATTGATTCATCAAGACCATACTTTGTCGAATCGGTTGATAGAGGCGGTTCGATAAGGGCCAAACAACATAGTCTTTCACGAGCTCAGGGGATTTTGCAAGCGATATGGCGCTAAATCCAAGATCAACCGCCCCAGTGGTAACAAACACAGTAGCAGCAGAAATATTGTCAGCGTAAACAATTTTGGTTTTTACCTCATCCCATGCATCAACTGCCTTTAAATACTCCACTGCTGCCCTGCCATAGGGGGCAATATCAGGTTTGGCTAAGGCTATTTTTTTAACCTCCAACAGTATCTTTCGCACGGATTCTGGATTGCCATCCCAAGCGATTTGCCTGCTTTTTTTTGCCAATAAAACAATCTCGCCGGTAGCATAAACTCTGGGTTCCGCTTGAGTTAGCCCTGCTTTAAATAAAGCTCGGGGATATTCCTCGTCAGCTGAAATAAACAAACCAAATGGCGCTCCCTGAAGTAACTGCCGATAAAAATTACCCGACCCGCCATAAACGACTTTTATTTCTTGGGGATGTTGTTTTTGAAAAGCCTGCAGTATTTCCTCAAAAGCCCCTTTCATATTCGCTGCAACCGCTACTACTGGAGTCTGAGCTGACACCGCAGTAGCCAAGCAAAAAATCAAGCCAGCAGGAATAAAACGCCAAAATCCTAGTTTCAAAATAAAAGCCTAAAATAAACGAATTCGTTAATCAAAATCCTATTTTATGATCACTGCGCCAGAAAGTATTCAATACAGTATTCAATTAGCTCTAGCGCCCGTCTTTTTGCTAACCGCAGTTGCTACTCTAGTGGCTGCCATTACCACCCGCTTGGCGCGCACCGTAGATCGCATGCGCTTTGTGCAAAACGAATTAGCAGCAAACGAAGTTCTCTCTGAAAAATTAAAGCATCATTACGAAAGCGAATTAATTGAGTATAAGATGCGAAGTCGTTTGTGCACTCTAGCCATCTTTTTTGATGTATTGAGCGGTGTCTTTATTTCACTTACCGTTCTAGAACTTTTCTTAGGCCAAACTGCGGTCGGGATCCAAATTCATAGCTTATTTGCAATTGCTACTTTTGTAGCAGGCATTATTGCGTTTACAATTTCATTGATTACAATTTTGATTGAAGTGATTTATGCCTATCGCTCTACAAGCTGGCACCATCCTTACGTTTAATTGATTTTTTTAAGCAGTTTTTTTGTAATTGGATTATCGATCAAGCGTAAACCTTGATTAATCGTAGCTAACTCTTCAGCAGTTAAAGCACGCATCAATTTACCCAAATACTGTTTATGCCGACGCTGCCCTTCAAATGATTTGATGGAGGCGGTTTCTATAATCGCATCAAGGGTAGACTCGCTTAGAGGAAAAACCTTTAATTGGGCGCGATTTAAGGTACACAAAACCTCAGCCAACTTTTGCAGCTGAGTCATTTGTCTCTTTAGTTCGGACTTGCTAGGGCCTTGATCATCTTTATCCAGATGCTTGCTGCCGTAGGCCATGATCTATTGCAAAACTTCTTGAGCCGCTAAAACACCACTGGATTTCAAAGAAATGCCAAATTGCTTCATGCCCATTTCACAACCACTCAAAGCAGCCAACAACGCCAATTCATTGCAATCGCCTAGATGACCGATCCGAAATAAACGCCCCTTCGCTTTCCCTAAACCGGTTCCGAGCGAAAGGTTATAACGTTCAAAAATCAGTTTACGTAAAGCGTCAGAATCGAATCCGTCGGGAGTTACAACCCCAGTTAATACTGGCGAATACACTGCAGGGTCTTTACACTGAATTTCGAGACCCCAAGCTGTTACCGCAGCGCGACAAGCCTTAGCTAGACGTTGGTGACGCGCAAATACATGATCTAAACCTTCGGTCATGATCATATCCATGGCTTCATGCAAGCCATACAATAAATTGGTAGCCGGCGTTGATGGCCAGTACCCCGCTTTATTTGATTCAAGGATTTCATCCCAAGCCCAATACGCCTTAGGCAGCGTTGCGGCTTTGCTTGCCAATATAGCTTTAGGTGATATCGCATTAAAACCAAGCCCTGGGGGGAGCATCAAGCCTTTTTGGGAACCACTGACCGTAACATCAACACCCCACTCATCATGACGATAATCGGCTGAAGCTAAACCAGAAATGGTATCTACCATCAATAAAGCAGGATGTTTAGCTGAATCAATCGCTTTTCGAACTGCAGCAATATTCGAGGTAACACCGGTCGAAGTTTCGTTATGAACTACGCAAACTGCTTTAATTTGATGGGAACTATCCGCTTTTAAACGCTCTTCAATTTTGCTAGCATCAACACCATAACGCCACGATTCAGGGCCTTCTAAACCAATAAATTCAGTTTTAATTCCCAAGCGATTTGCCAAATTGCGCCACAAGCTTGCGAAGTGACCCGTTTCATACATCAGCACTAAATCACCGGCTGATAAGGTATTCACTAATGCCCCTTCCCACGCTCCGGTTCCAGAGCTCGGATAAATAATAACCGGATGCTGAGTTTTAAAAATCTGCTGCATACCAGCCAACAACTTTAAGCCCAACTGACCAAACTCGGGGCCGCGATGATCGATTGTTTGATAGCTAATGGCCCGAAGTACGCGAGCCGGCACAGGGCTGGGTCCGGGGATGTGAAGAAAATGACGGCCTGAGGGATGTTGATCAAGTTTTAGCATAAGCGGAGAAGTGATTAAGCAATTTCTTTGACGCACACTTTATTTAAAGCGGTTTCTAAATGCATAATAGCACGCTCTATGTGTAACAGCTTTTCCAATCCAAACAAACCGAAACGGAAGGTCTTGAATTCGGCACCCTCATCGCAGGCAAGAGGAACTCCAGCTGCTATTTGCATACCAACCTCAATAAACTTCTTGCCGCTCTGAATATCACTATCGGTTGTGTAACTGACTACTACGCAGGGTGCCTGAAAACCAGGAGCCGCAACGCTTTTGAAGTGACGCGAAACCATCATCTGACGTACCTTTGAGCCTAATAATTCTTGTTGCTTTTGTAAATAATCAAAACCATGCGACTGAGTCTCTTTCATCGCATTACGAAGTATCTTTAGCGCATCGGTTGGCATGGTGGTGTGGTAGACGTGGGCGCCTTTTTCATAAGTCTCCATAATCTGCAACCACTTCTTTAAATCACAAGAAAAACTATTGCTGGTGGTGTGTTCAATTTTTTCACGCGCGCGTTCACTCATGCCAATTAATGCACAGCACGGTGAGCTACTCCAACCTTTTTGCGGGGCGCTAATCAACACATCGACCTTAGATGCTTTCATGTCGACCCACATTGCACCCGATGCGATGCAATCGAGAACAAATAAACCGCCCACCGCTTCAACTGCCTCACCAATAGCGCGCAAATACTCAGGCGGCAAAATAATTCCAGCGGACGTTTCAACATGCGGCGCAAAAACAAGCTCTGGTTTTTCTTTCTTGATAAAAGAAACAATCTCATCAATTGGCGGAGGAGCATAGTAAGGTTGCGGGCCCGATTCAATTGGGCGACCTTTAATCACATGTAAATTTTCAGTAAATTGTCCTACTTCAAAAATTTGTGTCCAGCGATAACTAAACCAACCATTCCGAATGATCAGGCACTTTTTATGGGGCGCAAACTGCCGAGCGACTGCTTCCATTCCATAGGTGCCACTTCCAGGAATAACTACCGTGGAATGCGCTTTGTAAACATCTTTTAAGATTGATGAAATATCCGTAATGACTTTTTTAAACTCATTCGACATGTGATTTAAAGAACGATCGGTATAAACCACCGAAAACTCTAATAAACCATCGGGATCCACATTGGGAAGCAAGCCTGGCATGGCAATTCCTTCATAAATTGACTTAATTGGATATTCTAATTGATAAGGCTCTAGC
>JAEMSI010000077.1 GCA_016462905.1 Polynucleobacter sp.
GCGCACCTCGTTCGGGACGAGGGGGTCGGAGGTTCGAATCCTCTCATTCCGACCAGATCATTTAATTTAAGGAACAAATATGGCACAGTGGCTTCGATACCGCTATCAAGGACAAATTGGTTTTGGTCAACTTCAAGGCGAACAAATTGCAGTCCACAGCGGCGATATGTTTAATCAAGCTCGGGCTACTGGTGAACATCTAAAGCTAAAAGAAGTGGTGCTGGAGATTCCCTGTGTGCCCAGCAAAATGATTGCCTTAGTAGATAATTTTCATGCTCTTGTGACTAAGCTTGAGCATGCAGTTCCTGAAGAGCCCTTGTATTTTTTAAAAAGTGTTAATTCATTTTTAGCTGCTGGCCAAACCATTCGAACGCCTTTGTCCTATAGCGGCAAAGTAGTTTACGAGGGCGAACTGGGAATTGTGATTGGACAACGGTGTAAGGAAATCAGCGAGGCTGATGCCGCGAAGTGTATCTTTGGTTATACCTGCATTAACGATGTCACCGCAATTGAAATTTTGCAGCGCAACCCAGGATACGCTCAATGGACTCGCTCTAAGTGCTTTGATACTTTCGGTGTTTTTGGACCCGTTATCACAACTGATATTGATCCCATGAGCCTTCATATTAAAACGATCTTAAACGATCAAGAACGTCAAAATTACCCCGTCAGCGATATGATTTTTGCTCCCGCCAAACTGGTGAGCCTGATTTCTCAAGATATGACATTAGAGGCTGGCGATGTGATTGCCTGTGGTACTTCGGTGGGCGTAGGAAGCATGAAAACAGGCAGCCAAGTCAGCATCATGATTGATGGAATTGGCCGCCTTGATAATCGCTTTGAATAGACTGATCTTGGTATTACTTCACTAATACCCGGCAGCAATCGGTAAAGCTAGGTTGGCTTTTGCATCTTGAACATTTTGATCTAAATATTTAGTCAAAGCAAAAACCGTATTCAAGCATGGGGTCGGTGTTTTGGTAATCTCGCCCATTTCAATTACCGATCCCAATAAAGCGTCGATCTCTAGAGAACGGCCCGCTTCCAGATCCTGCAACATCGAGGTTTTATGTTTACCCACTTTCTCGGCACCCGCAATTCGGCGCTCAATGTCAACACGGAATTTCACGCCTAACTTTTCTGCAATCGTTTGTGCTTCGGCCATCATGTTACGGACTAAATCTTTGGTGAGTGGGTAACGGCAAATACCCTCTAAAGTGCCATGTGTTAGGGCGCTGATTGGATTAAATGTCAGGTTACCCCACAACTTAAGCCAAATTTCAGCACGAATATCATCCAGAATTGGGGACTTAAATCCTGCCGCAGTCATCATCTCTGAGATTTGATTAATTCGCGGGGTGTTCGAACCGTCTAATTCGCCCAATGGAAAACGAACTCCTTCTACGTGACGAATGACTCCGGGAGCTTGGGTTGTGGTGGCAGGATAAACCACACAACCAATAATATGATTCGGATTAATCGCTCGCATGACTTCGCCACCAGGGTCTACGGTATCGACTGCATGATCCTGATAAGCGCCCGAAAGTTTTTGGAAATACCACCATGGGATTCCATTTTGCATGGGTATTAATACCGTATCAGGACCCAAAACCAGCTTCATATCATCAATCACTGGAATCACCTGATGGGCTTTTACAGCAACAATCACAACATCTTGCTGACCAAGGCCTTTTAATGAATCAACCGCTTTGACTTTTGCAATAATGGGTTCGGGATTTTCGTCCACAATCAAAGTTAAACCGCGTTCTTGAATGGCTCTTAATGTAGCGCCGCGGGCCATCACAGTCACTTCATTGCCAGCTTGCGCTAGCATAACGGCCAAATAACCACCAATTGCACCGCCCCCTCCAATAATACAAATTTTCATAAGGTCCCCATTTAAATTATCAGTTATTAATTTACATATAAAACGATATTAATCGATCTTCACTCCAGCCCTATTTTTTAGTCATAATCCGTTTTTATGCGGTGGGGCGTAATTGCTTATTGGAAACTAAACCGCCGACCAACATGCCCGTAATACTGGCCAATAAACCAGCTAATTGTGGCGGCATGACTCC
>JAEMSI010000053.1 GCA_016462905.1 Polynucleobacter sp.
GGAGGGGCTTATACCTTAGTCGATCTAGTGGGTGTAACAGCAACTTCCTTAACCCTTGGAACGGGATCGGGCACTGCATTACAAATTGGCTAAGTAAGGTTTAGAATTGCGGTATCCGAGAACAGCCTAGGTTTGAGAAAAACCTAGGCTGTTTGTTGATTTATGTTAAATAAAAATCCCAGCATCCTTTTTGTCCACCAAAACTTCCCTGGACAATTCCTGCATTTGGCACCAGCTTTATTAGCAAAAGGCTATGACATCAAAGTGATGGCAATGCTCAAAGAGGGGCTTTCGCCAAAATCAGATTGGCAGGGCATGTCAGTCAGTCGTTACGCGCTGTCTCAGGGCTCAACCCCCAAGATCCACCCTTGGGCTATTGATATTGAAACCAAGGTAATTCGGGCTGAGGGTGCTTTTCGTTTGGCTATCCAAATGAAAGAAGAGGGCTTTTTACCTGATTTAATCATTGCGCACCCCGGTTGGGGTGAAAGTTTATTTCTAAAGGAAGTGTGGCCCCAAGCTCAGTTAGCCATTTACTGTGAATATTTTTATCACATGGAAGGTGGCGATGTTAATTTTGATCCCGAATTTCCTTCTACCGATCCAGGCGACGCTTGCCGTCTTCGTTTAAAAAACTTAAACCACGAAATGCATTTTGGGATGGCTGATGCAGCAATCTCACCCACCTATTGGCAGGCCGATACTTTTCCAAAAGACTTTCGTCAAAAAATTACCGTTATTCATGACGGGATTAACACGGAGAGAGTAAAGCCCAATAAAGAGACTAGTATTTCCCTGACCAATTTAAAAGGGAAATTTGCATTAAGTTCTGCTGATGAGGTGATTACTTTTGTGAACCGCAATTTAGAGCCTGAGCGTGGTTACCATATTTTTATGCGAGCGCTGCCGCAGATTTTGAAAGAAAGACCTAATGCTCGTGTTTTGATTGTGGGTGGGAATGATGTGAGTTATGGTGCGCGTCCACCCAACAACCAAACCTGGCGTGACCTGTTTTTTAATGAAGTGAAGGATCAAATTGATCCTGAGCGGATTCATTTTGTTGGCAATATCCCCTACGAGAATTTTTTAAACGTATTGCAGGTCTCTTCTGTACACGTTTATTTAACTTACCCCTTCGTATTAAGTTGGAGCATGCTTGAAGCGATGAGTGCTGAATGTGCGATTGTTGCTAGCAACACCCCCCCAGTAAAAGAAGTCATCCAAAACAATCATAATGGTGTATTGGTTGATTTTTTTGATTCTAAGAAATTAGCCGAATCAGTAGTGGGTTTATTAAAGAACCCTAAAAAAAGGCAAAAATTGGGTCAAGCGGCAAGAAAATACGCAATTGAGCACTATGATCTACAAAAAGTATGCCTACCAAAGCAAATTGAGTGGGTTTCTACCTTGCTAAAAAGTAAAAAATCGAGATAATTCAGGGTGTTACTGATTAAATCACAAAGTGATTTAATTTTTACCCTCTATTTTTAAAACATGAATAATTTCTTAAAACCACCGCCTGCCGATAACGAAATCTTATCGACTCTTTATAAGTTTAAAAAAATATTCCGCTCGGTTGGTTTTTTTACTGGCTGTATGAACTTGTTGTTGTTGGCCCCTTCTTTATATATGTTGCAGGTATATGATCGCGTGCTGAGTAGTCGCAATGAATTTACTTTGCTGATGATTTCCTTCATTGTCCTAATTCTTTTCTTAATGTATGCCGCGCTCGATGCGATTCGCAGTCAAACCGTGATTGAGGTGAGTAAAAAAATTGATGCCGAGTTAAATGACCGCGCTTTTAATGCCGCGTTTGAGCAGAATTTAAAGACCAAGGGTGTTAACGCGGGGCAGGCTTTAAATGATTTAACTACAATTCGTCAATTTGTGACTGGCCCATCGCTCTATGCTTTCTTTGATGCACCTTGGTTCCCATTTTACTTATTTGTGATTTTCTTATTTAATTTTTGGCTTGGCGTTTATTCAGCTGTTTCTGTCTTGATATTGATTTTTTTGGCTTATGTGAATGAGCGTATTACCCATGAGCCACTCGCTGAGGCAAGTACAAAATCGGTGCAGTCAGCCAATGTGGTGACAAATAATCTGCGCGAGTCTGAGGTATTGGAATCCATGGGGATGTTGCCAGCGATTCGAAGCCGTTGGTTTGCGCTGCATAGTCAATTTTTAGAATTTCAGACTATTGCCAGTAGTCGTGCAGCCTCGCTAGGGGCGATTACTAAATTTACTAGAACGGCTTTGCAATCCTTTGCTTTGGGCTTTGCTGCGTTTTTAGTATTAAAAAATGAACTGTCTCCAGGCATGATGATTGCCGCTACTTTATTATTGGGTAAGGCCACAGGCCCAGTAGAAATGATGATTGGTTCATGGCGTCAGTGGCGCGGAACAGTTAGTGCTTACGAACGCCTGAAAAAACTGTTTGCTGAAAATCCAGCTCGGGTATTGGGAATGAGTTTGCCTAGGCCCAAAGGTTTTATTTCCTTAGAAGGCGTTTTTGCTGCACCCCCTGGCGCATCTAAACCCGTATTGAAAAATATTACATTTGGTGTTGGTCCTGGTGATGTTTTGGGGGTTGTTGGCCCGAGTGCTGCAGGTAAATCGACTTTAGCCCGAGTGATTTTGGGTATTTGGCCGTCGACACCCAATCCAGCGCGCATCGATGGGGCTGATGTGTATCGTTGGAATAAAGATGAGCTTGGTCCCGCGATTGGTTATGTGCCTCAGGATATTGAAGTGTTTCCAGGAACAGTGAGTGAAAACATTGCTCGTTTTACCGACTTTAAGGCTGAAGATGTGATTGCTGCAGCCAAATCTGCGGGAATCCATGAGATTGTTTTGCGCATGCCAGAGGGTTACGACACGCGTATTGGTGATGGTGGCCACGGAATTTCAGGTGGGCAAAAACAACGTATAGCTCTAGCACGCGCTTTATTTGGTAAACCCAGCGTGGTGGTTTTGGATGAACCCAATTCAAATTTAGATGATGTGGGGGAGTTGGCTCTAATTGCTGCGATTGATGAGCTAAAGGCTCGAAAGGCTACCGTAGTTGTGATTACCCATCGCATTCCAATTTTGCAGGGCACTACTAAACTACTGGTATTACAGGATGGCACAGCTCGTATGTTTGGCCCCAGCGCTGAGGTGATACAAGCACTGTCGAACTCTGCTGGCGGTAAAAAAGCGATTGAGACCCAAGAGTCCAGCGGTCCACCAACGACTCAAATTGGTTAAGTAGGAGAATTTGAATGAATAAAGAACCAATCAATCCCAAATCAAATCAGTTCGATGCAACAGATCATTCGGGCGACGCTCAAGAACAAACAAGCGATGGGGTGATTACCGAGCTGAGTAATTCAAAAAAAGAGGGTAAATCTGGAACGGCTTTAGTGGTTGCTCAAGCAACGCAAGTAGCGTTAGCGGCCAAGGGAACCATGATGAAAGTTGCCGACTCGTATGCCCAGTGGCACGATTTGCGCACCGGGAAAAAGGATGAGAATTATTTTTCTTGGCTCGGTTGGCAAGTCCTTATTTGGGGTTTTGGGGGCGCTTTATTGTGGGCCTTTTTGGCGCCCATTGAAAAGGGCGTGACTACCTCTGGTTACGTGATGACGGATAGCAATCGTAAAGCAATTCAACCTTCCTTTCAGGGGATTGTGGATGGCATTTTTGTTAAGGAAGGCCAGTTGGTAAAGGCTGGGGATATTCTTGTCAAAATGAATCCGATTAATGCCCAGTCGCAAGCGAATGCAACACGCGAAGCAATCGACGGCTTGGACGCGCAAGCCAAAGGCTTGAGTCAATCGATTGCGCATAAAAAACAGCAATCGGCTCTTTTGGAAAAACAACTAGTCGATCTACGTGAGCTGGTTGCCGATGGTTATATGGCGCGAAATAAGGTTTATGAATTAGAGCGACAACATTTACAACTAAGAGCCTCAATCACCGAGGATGAAGGAAATTTAATTCGACTGAAAAAACAAATCAGTGAGCAAAAAGAAAAGCTTAATCCATACGAATTTGATCTAGCTAACACTGCTTTAAGATCACCGGTAGACGGTCGGGTGGTGAATATTACTATTTTTACAAAAGGTGGTGTAGTGGGTTCTGGGCAAAAATTAATGGAAGTAATCCCGATTGATGAGCCATTAATGATTGAGGCGCAATTACCAGTTCATTTAGTCGATAAGGTCATGGTGGATGCCGAAGTTGAAATGATGTTTACAGCCTTTAACGTCAATCGCACACCCCATATTCCAGGAACCCTGATTTCGGTGGGCGCAGATCGGATTGTCGATGAAAAGACCGGTAATCCTTATTACAAAATTCAGGCCATTGCCACACCTGAGGGAGTTAAACTATTAGGTGACCATAAGGTAAGACCTGGAATGCCAGTTGATCTTTTTATTAAGACGGGCGAGCATACGACGATGACCTATTTCTTTAAGCCTGTGTTTGATAGGATGCATTCTTCAATGAGGGAGCATTAATATGAAATTATTTAGTTCAAAATTTAAAAAATCAGCATTAGCTTTAGGCTGTTGCATTTCAATGCAACCTGCGTTTGCATTGGATTTAATGCAGTCCTATGAGTTAGCCTTACGAAACGATCCCGTATTTCGTTCAGCCACGAAAGACTACGAGGCGGGAATGGAAAATAACCCGATTGGCAGATCCGCCATTTTGCCAAAAGTAGTTGTTGCGTATAACCAAAGCGCTAACAAGGCAACGCAGTGGGGTACTCAATACACAGGTGGACCGAATTATTCTGCGAATTGGAATTACCCCAGTAGTTATGGTTATTTGCAACTGACCCAACCCGTATTTAGTTTGGAGGCCTTTGCCCGTTGGCGTCAAGGTATTGCGCAATCGGATTTGAGTCAATCGAAGTTTATATTCAACTCACAAGATTTGCTCATACGTGTTTTGCAAGCCTATACCGATGTGTTATTTGCAGATGATCAACTGCGTTTTCAGATTGCTGAACGCGACGCTTTTCAAGAGCAATATAAAGTCGCAGAAAAGTTAAATCGTGGCGGCGAAGTTTCCATGACCGATATGTTAGAAGCCGATGCCTCCTATCGGGTGGCTGATGCCAAGGTGGTTGAATTTCAGGACCAACTGGAAACGGCGAAACGAAAATTTGATAGCATTATCGGTCAACCCATCAAAGGTGCTAATGAGCTTTCCAAGTTGGCGGTCAACTTTAATTTTTTAAATTTAACCCCCAACAATTTTGAGGATTGGAAAGAAAAGGCTCTTGCTAATAATCCTGAAATTAAAGCCGCAAAGAATAATGTTGAAATAGCGCGTCAAGAGTACAACAAAAACCATGCGGGGCATTACCCGGTGATTAATATGATCGCAGCTGCTTCTACGCAAACCTCAAACTCGGTAACCAGTATTAACAATACAACTAATATTGGCTATGTAGGCGTACAAGTGAATTTGCCCCTTTACAGCGGTGGCGAAATTAATGCCCGTACATCTCAGGCCAACGCTAATTACGCTAAAGCCATGGCTGATTATGATGTGACGCGCGACAAAATACTGACTGAGTTACGCAAACAATATGATTTAGTTGTTTCTGGCAGGAAGAAAATTGACTCTTTAAGTGCCTCACAAAATTCGTCAACCCAATTAGTTAAAGGTATGCGTAAAAGCGTGATGTCGGGCGAACGGATTATGGTCGATGTCTTGTTGGCGGAAAAACAACTATTTAATACGCGGCGTGATTTGGCTCAAACTAAATACAATTATTTGCTGGCCTATATTAAATTGCACCAAATTGGCGGTAGTTTGGATGTTGATGATCTTAATAAAGTAGCGATGTACTTTAAGGGTTAGTGGGCGTAGTATTTTTGGGGTTAAATTAGGAATATAGGAGTAACATCTTTTTTTATGACCAAAAAAACCTTTTTAGCGCGCGAATCGGATCGGGTTAAAACAAAACTGCCCGTGATGATCAATGGGGTAAAAGCCATTACGCGTGATGTTAGTTCTTCTGGTATTTTGCTTGAACTCAATAGCCCACAAGAACCTGGATCGACGATTGAGTTTTTGGTCCAGTTAGCATCGCCAAAAGGAGACCTAACAGTTTCGTGTAAAGGCCAAGTGGTTCGGGTTGATGAGTTTGAAAAGAAATACGGCGTTGCTACCAAGATTTTGTCGATGTATATGGTTTCCCTTCTCGAGGAAGAAGGAAAAGCGTGAAATGGTAGGTGGTGTTTTGGGCGGTAAGATAGGTGGCATTTTTAGTTTTTGGCTATTCATTTTTTCTGTTTTCTCTCCACCTGTTTTCGCTGAAGTTTATCGTTGCGTTCAAGAGCCTGGGGTAGTTACCTTATCGAATGTCGAGAAGGGTAAAAATTGCGAGAAGATGATCTTGCCTGCTCCCGAATCACGTGCGCTGGATAAAAAAGCCGGCTCTAAATCCCCAAATTCTGGCTTAGCTGGCGGCTCTAGCGATAAGGCAGGTAAAAATAAATCAAGTTATGAAGAAACTGCCGCCGAGCGAAAGCGAATTATTGAAGAAGAGATCGACCTAGAAAAAGGCAGGCTCGATACTGTGAACTCAAGAATGAAGGTTCTGAATGGCATTTCTAAAAAATCTGCTCAGCAGAGCGCTGAATTAACAGCGTTGCAGAAAAAACAAAATCTTCACCAAGGTAATCTTGCACTGTTACAAAAGGAGTTGGCAAAACCATAGCGCCATGGTTTTAATACTAGGACGCTCTTTTTTACGAAACTGAATGACTTTAAGGGTATTTTTGCTAAAAATAGTATTTTTATAC
>JAEMSI010000078.1 GCA_016462905.1 Polynucleobacter sp.
GAAAAGTTCTATCTGTAATCTGCACCAGTACTTGCGACCCAGAACAAATTAAAGCGATCGCCCAAAAGACCATCAACTTAGGTCATAATTTCTTAGAACTTCCCATCTCTGGAACAAGCATGCAAGTTGCTAGAGGCGATAGCCTTGGGCTTATGGGGGGCTCCGAGGAGCTCATTGATCAACTTGAGCCACTGCTCGAAGTGATTACACCGAACCGACAATTTATTGGGCAAGCCGGCGATGCGGGCAAAGCCAAATTATCGATTAATCTGGTTCTTGGTCTACACCGTGCGGCGATGGCTGAGGGACTTTGCTTTGGTTCACGATTAGGCCTTGATCCAGAAAAACTACTTGCCACCCTGCAAAAATCTGCCGCAGCATCAAGCGTAATGCAAATCAAAGGCCCACTCATGGTTAAACGTTCTTATGATAATCCGCAAAGTCGGGTCGATCAAAGCCTGAAAGATTTTGGTCTGATTCACGAACTCGGTGAAAAAATGGCACAGCACTTACCACTAACCGAAATCTATATCCAACTTTTAGAGTCCCAAAAGAAAATTGGCAAGGAACATCTAGATAATGCAATTATCTTTGAAGCAATTATGAGTAATGCTATCCATCAATAATCTATCCCTTGGTTAATAAAGTCCTTTAAAATTCTGATTTAAGCTCAACAAACTGGTGCCTTATATGCATGCAATCAACCGATTTTTTCTGACGATTTTCTTTGCCATCATTCCCCTCTTGGCCATTTCTGCAGACGAACCTTATCCGGCATCACCAGTCAGTATGATTGTGCCTTTTCCACCCGGAGGCGCCTCTGATCTTAATGCGCGTTTAATTAATGAGTCTCTCAGCAATGCCCTCAAACAACCAGTCATTATTCTCAATAAACCTGGGCTTGGAGGGGCAATTGGTTCAGCTCAGGTTGCGAAAGCGAAACCGGATGGCTATACCACGATTATGGCTTTGTCTGCGCTAATGGTTCACCCAGAAGCAGAACGAGTATCTGGTCGAAAACCGCTTTACGAAATAGATCAATTCGAACCCATTGCTCTTATATCTAGTGACCCGATGATTATTTTAGTTAAGTCAGATTCGCCATGGAAAAATCTAAATGACTTGATCCAAGCCGCAAAACAAAAACCCGGAGCAATCAACTATGCCTCGTCAGGTATTTTTGGGCCGATTCACCTTTCTGTAGAAATGCTCGCTTTTCAAGCCGGTATTAAACTCACTGGTATCCCATTCAATGGTGGGGGACCCGCCATGCTGGCTCTGCTTGGTGGACAAGTAGATTTCACTACCGCGGCTCCAGGCGTTGCTGCAGCACAAATCGCCTCAGGTAAAGTCAGACCCCTCGCTGTTTCTAGTGGTAAAAGAATTCCAAGTTTTCCAGATATCCCCACCTATAAAGATGCCGGATACGACGCTGAATACTATATTTGGGCAGGTATTTATGTTCCAAAAGGTACGCCAAGTACGATTACTAACAAGCTCCGAGAATCAGTCAAACAAGCTGTTCAAACACCACAATTTACTTCTGGGGCCCAAAAGCAACATATTATTTTTGATTATCGCGACGCACCAGAGTTTAAAAAATTTGCTGAAGAAGATGGCGCCAGAATGCTCAAACTCATTCGCGCTATCGGCAAAGTCGACTAATATTTACAAAGGATATTTATGATTAATGCAGCCCTAGTAGGCATGGGTTGGTGGGGTAAAAATATTGCCAAAGCCATCCAACACCAAAGTCAAGAATTACAATTTAGCCTCGGTATTACTAAAGAAATCCAAGAAACACAATCGTTCGCGTCCCAACATGGGATGCAATTATCTGAAAATTTTTTAGATGCTTTACAAGATCCAAGGATCCAAGCAGTTGTTTTAGCAACGCCCCATTCTTTGCACGCAGAACAAATTATTGCAGCCGCCAATGCCGGTAAACACGTCTTTTGCGAGAAACCGCTTACCCTGACATTTAATGATGCTCAGGAAGCGATTGCCGCTTGTCAAAAAAATCAAGTAGTTCTTGGGGTTGGCCAAAATAAACACT
>JAEMSI010000079.1 GCA_016462905.1 Polynucleobacter sp.
TCCTAGAAGTTTTTACTGAAGATATTTCTATCATACCTCTTATGGAAATATGCCCATATGCTAACTCTCAAAAACTGTGTGGCAAGCGTGCGCTAGAAACGCATGGCATAAATCGATTAAACCCAAGGCTGTTTAATGGTAAGAAAAGTGGAGGCCACCCACAATAGACAGCAATATTCATATAGTCTATAATTTGAAGTTCGGCGAATTAGCTCAGCTGGTTAGAGCGACGGAATCATAATCCGCAGGTCCGGGGTTCAAATCCCTGATTCGCCACCAAAATACCAAATAGAACAATGGCTTGGAAATTAAAACTCTAAGCCATTGTTTCGTTGGTTTTCATTACACATCCATCACACATTTTTTGTCTAAAAAAGCGTAGAGAGTTACCAAGTTTTGCCCAAGTGTAGAAAAGAGCCACGATGCATGGCACTTACTGGCACATTTACTAATAGGTCATTTTTTGAAAATCAACGACTTAGGATAGTTCGTTTTGTAAAAAAGCTTGGCGTGAGATGAGCCTCCCACGCCAAATACTCCACAGTCTAAGCTGGATCACCCGTTTTTTGAATATCACTTGCTTCATCTCGTGGTTTATTTTCCTGCTCGGGCTCAACAAATACCTTTTCCGCCACGTAAGTCAACTGCTGCTCGACTTGAGCCAATTGACTTAAAGCAGCAAAGCCCTTAAGAATGCGATTTTGAAAATTGGTTGAATACTTCGTGCTCTTTTCTAAATCCATCGCTTCTTGCATTTGCTCTGCGCGTATGCCCGCAATAATGATTTCATAACGGCGCGGATCACGAGCCCATTTCAAACAATAGCCATAACTCTTCTCGATTTCGGTAATGATCGCTTGTAAATTCAGAAGCGGATTGGGCTGACCATATCTGCGTCCTAAAGCCACTCCAAATGCCTCAGTAATAGGGCGCCCTTCCATCAGGTAAAGATACAATTCAGGATATTTGGTTTTGACCTGAGCAATCAATTGATCACTGTATTGTTTTTTTAATTCCACTGCCTGTGCAAGAACTTTCTTAATCAATAAAGAAAAATCCTTGAGGCCATGATCGTCCTCTGTAAAGTACCAAGCCGGTATTGTCATAAAATCCAGCATTTCAAAACCACCGGCACGGTCGCAAAAAGTCTTCGCAATGTCGGTTGAAGCCATCCGGCCTTCGATCCTTTTACGCTCTGAATACATCAGTCGCTCTTGACCTAACATCGCATATTCAATCGATCGCAAGATGATTTCACGACTCGGATCATATGCTTGCCACTGCTCTGCTAGGGCTTCAAATTGCTGTCGTTTATCCTCGTGATTTTCCCAATCTAAATACCCTTTCGTAAATGCAGAAGCCTTACGCGCATTTTTGGAAGAGTTTGCTTTTCCAACCTGTGTTTTAGGTCCGGTGGATTGACCTTTTTTATGATCGCTCATATGAAATCTCCTATTAAGGAAGTTAATCAGGATTCCATCATCGAGCATATATGCAACGCCATACCCCCCGGCATGGAACATGTTTTTGAATTATTTTCAAATAGTTAATTACTTTTTTACTTGACCGCGAAATGCGCAAGGCTTTGTGCCCGAAAAGACTGGAACTCTTCGAGGTGATCAATAATTTTTCCAATGCCAAGCAAGCCAAAGATTTCTTCAGCAAACACTACAAACCTAGTCAATTGGCCATCTTTATTGTTAATAGACGGAACTTCATTGAAAGCCAAGTACCAAGCGCGAAATAATTCAGCAATTAACAGATTACGCAGCATGGTTTCATCACGCTGGCCTTTGGGTAAATCCGTACCAAAACCAGCGCGCGTGGGTCGTGTTCCCTTGTGCAAGAAATAGGGGTTCTGTAAATTGTGGGCAATTTGTTGGAAGACAGCCTTTAAAAGAGTCTGAATCTTGGCGGTATTTTTAGGAAAGCGAGCGCCAGCAACCACTGTGCTTAGCTGTGTAAAAGTTTCGG
>JAEMSI010000080.1 GCA_016462905.1 Polynucleobacter sp.
CAAAAAACTTTACCCCCAAAAAAAACAGTGTTTTTTCGTTAGGGAAAAAGATCGGCAGCCAATGGTGGCGACCTATTTTTCAAACATGTTTTAATTATTTTAACATCATAAATGGTAACAATCATATAAATCCATTATGTAAAAATCGCGCTAGCAATGGTTCGCTTTGAATCTTGAACTCCGCCTACATAGTTTTCAATAGATACAGTAGGCACTTCTTGATCTTCCTCAGGCACAAAAGCACACATCTCAAATCGCTCTACATAGACCGGTTTGGTCTGCCCAATGCGATGACACCTGGCGACGGCTTGGTCTTCCACAGCTGGATTCCAGTGGGGCGAGATGAAGTAAATTTCGCTGTAATTTTCCTGGAGATTTAACCCTTCACAACCGGTTTGTATTTGCAATATAAGTGCCTCGTGACCTTCGTTGAGAATTTCGTAACGCTTACCAGAACCGGTTCTGCCGTCAAAGGTGGCGATCTTAGTCATTCCACCGGCAGCAAGTCTGGTGGCGATTTCATCAATTTCCTCGCGAAAATGGCAGAATATGAGCTTACCAGAGCCGTTGCCTTTGCGCTCCAGAATTTTGTTGACAGCATAATCAAGTTTACTACTGCAGTTAAATGCCTCCTTATAATCCGCATATTTTTTGCTCTTGAATAGTGCGGCCATCAACTTGGGGTAAATGCAACTCTGTCTAGCTCGCAACAAGAGCCCCAATGGACTCGTAATGGATCCAACAATGGGCTTATTCGCCGATTTTGTAACGCGGCTGAAAGCCAAAGCAGAGTGGATTTCTTCGGATAGCTCCATTTCCTTGGTATTGGACCATGCGACCATATTTTTGTCTAGAACCACGTCGGTCATTTGGATACCTACCTGTTTTTTAGTCCTCTTCAGTATGAAAGCGCGAGCCAATGTTCGCAAATTGTCGCTCTCTGTGTAGAAGCTGGCTGGCAGACGAATCATGGAGCACAAACTGTAGAAATCCTTCTTAGAATTCTGCACCGGAGTTCCAGACACTAGCCAGCGAATTTTGGCTGAAAGCATTCTGGCGCCAGTGTAGAGAGAAGTTTTGGAGTTTCTCAAGTGATGCGCTTCATCAAATACAATGCGCGACCATTTGACTTCATGAAGTGGTGTGACAGTGTGGTCTTTGATTTGCTTTTTGGAGAGCGTGATGGCGCCATATGTGCTGATGACGATTGTTGCTTTCCCAAGCTCTTCGGCAGATGTCGTTTTTTTATTTTCGCCGTGATAGATGAGAGCTTTGTGGCCAGTAGTGCGGAAAATTTGCACCCACCATTGGTCAATGAGCACCGGTGGCACAATGATGAGGGTCTTGGGCACGAAATTGCAGAGAAATGTTCCAATCATCATTATAGTCTTACCTAATCCCATCTCGTCGGCAATGAAACCGCCGCGAATATTTTGAACCGGGTCATCGCGAAGTTCGTTGTTCAAAATCCAGCGAACACCATCGCATTGGTATTGCTTTCTCTCTAGTTTGCTTTTATTTAAATACGAATCAAACTGTTCAAGTCGTTCGTCCAAAGTTAAAGTTGCCATTTTAGAATAGTCAAAGTTGATGAAGTAAGTAAGTATCAATGAATAATTTGAAAGAAAAAAGTTTCATTTTTTTCCACCTTTCACAAAGGTGGAGCCAAACTAAAAATTTATAAATTTAAAAACTTACTTAAAGAAAAAAACAGGTTTAGTAATAGATGAATATGGTAGACCTTTAGGTGAAAAAGAGAAAATAAATACAACTTCTTCTGAATCGACAAATTTTAATGAAGGATTATTTAAAACAAGTAGTTCATCGCCATCAATATCACAAAATTCTGCAAATGCAACAAAGAAAAAATATACACCCATTAATTCATATAAACCTCAAGGTAATTTAGTTTATGGTGATGAATTATTGAATTCCCTAGAAGATGTTTTTGACAATGTTTAATAATCT
>JAEMSI010000081.1 GCA_016462905.1 Polynucleobacter sp.
TATAGCAAACGATTGGGTTCAATTGTTAGAACTTTTGAATGAAGTTTGTGACCTGGGGTTTTAGATTGTTCCCAGCAATTCTCTCGGCTGCGCAAAAACCGTTGCTCTAAGTTGCTTTCAGCGTTGGAGCCGTGCTTTTGTATTGCCAAGCTGAAGTTGTGTGATTAGACTTAACTGATCAAAACGACCAACCCGCTTATGTCAAACACCCCTCGCTACAACTTTACAAACTTTACTAAGTTGATTGTTGCTTTAGCTCTGCTTGTGGGAATAGTTGTAGTTGCTGCCCAAGACTTGGCGCCAAATATGTCATACGCCAAGTTGTTTGCTTATATCTTCATTGGACTTGCTGCTTTGGCAGTGAATCTTGTTGGATTGAGCGTGATTTATCTCAACATTTATCAATGGGTCTTACGCAAGGGTGGAACAGATACAGCTTGGTTTTGGTTCAATACTGAGCCCAAAGGCTTGATGGCTTTAAGAGAGAGTTTGCGCAAGGATTGATTCTTTGATTTCTGCGGGTCTAGCGTGCTACTGGCTTGTCGTGGAGATCAGGTGTCGTTTTACACGACAGTTGGTGTTGTTGTTGCATCTCTTAATGAATTTTCCGGCAATTATGTTTAGTTAAATAGGGGCTATTTTGAACAATTTATTTAAATCGTGCATTCTGATTGTGTGGCTAATAAGTTCAGCGGCATTCGCCAATGACACTACTAATATAAATATTGGAGAGAGCTTTTATATAGATAGCAAAATCATGGGTGAGAAACGTCAAGTCTTAGTTTATTTGCCGCAAAGCTATTCGAAAAATCAAGGTCGTTTTCCTGTGTTGTACCTGACAGACGGCGCAACTCATTTCAACCATACAAGTACCACCATCAATTTTTTATCTAGAGTTGGTGATGTTCCAGAAATGATCGTTGTTGGCGTCACTAATACTGATCGTACCCGCGACTTAACGCCGACTGCGTCTAAAGAGAGCGGGAGGGAAACTGCTGGCGGGGCTGACAAGTTTCTGAAATTTTTCGAAGATGAACTCATCCCGAATATAGATAAACGCTACCGCACTGAACCGTATAAAGTATTTGCTGGGCACTCATTAGGTGGATTATTTGCCATCAATGCATTTTTGACACGCCCCAATGCCTTTGATGCCTACGTTGCAGTGAGTCCATCACTTTGGTGGGATGGTGAATTGCTATTGAAACGTACCGAGCAAGCATTTGAAAAACAGATGGCAAAAGGAACGTTATTTATCAGCTTAGGCAACGAGAATAAACGAATGACGGGATCCTATGATGGCTTTAAAGCAATCATGGAGAAAAATACAAGTCCTGAGTTACTTTTTAGCTCACAGTCTTTTCAAGAAGAAAATCATGACAGCGTGGTTTTACTAAGTCATTACCACGGTTTGAAAAAAGTGTTCAGTGGGTGGCGCTTGGGTCCAGGAGCCACTCTTCAACAAGCACTGGATCACTACGAGACACTAACAAAGCGCTTCAGCTTTAAAGTAATATTGCCAGAACATCTTGCGAACGATATCGGATTTTTTTTAAGAAATCAAAAAAAATATGACGAAGCGATTGATGTATTTCGTTGGAATACGCGCACCTACCCTGCTTCAGGCAAAACTTTTGATCGTTTATGTGTAGCCTTAGAGATGGCTGATAAGTTAGTTGAGGCTAAGGTCCAATGTGAAGAGGCGGTCCGCGTTGCAAAAGCAAGCCAGGATATATCTCTACCAGAATTTCAAAAGACTTTGGCTCGTGTTAGCGCGAAGCTTGGCATTCCCCTGCAGAACACAACTCCCAAATGAGTTTCGTGAGCCACTTTGAAGAAAATTTTCAAGCAAATTTTAACTACTTCAAAAGCCTATCCTGTTTAAATTTTGATCCAGAAACAACGCACAGATTCACAGAACTTTTGAA
>JAEMSI010000082.1 GCA_016462905.1 Polynucleobacter sp.
TCTCAATTAGCCGAAGCTGCTATCGAGGTCAGAATTTCTAAAACGGGGATGGCAAAGCCAGAGGTGGGAGATTTAATTTCGGCCCCACAAATAGTCAAAGTCGGAGCGAATAATATTCGGCTAGTGATCGACCAAGTGCGTCAGTAAGCTCTCTCTAGCCTTCTGGGCAGTTAATGATTGCCTATTTTGGTGTGCGGGGCATAATGCAAAAAACAATCCAGATTTTTATGAAATCCATTAAAAGACACCTTTATAACCCTATTGCAATTTTGGCTACATTTTTTGCAGTATTAATCATTGTTTTTGGTGTTTTGTGGATTTTGATTCCACCACCACCCAAGGTAATTGATATGGCCTCGGGCCTTCCAACTGGGTTGTATTACCAGTTCGGAGAGCGCTTAAAGGCCGAGCTTGTGCAGGATGGGATCAAACTCAATGTCATCGAAACTGGTGGGTCAGTTGACAATCTTAAGTTGCTGGGAGATGCAAAATCAAAAGTTGATTTTGCGATCGTGCAAGGTGGTATTTCTGATGTTTCTCAACACCCTCAGTTCGTTTCGATTGCCGGAATGTTTTATGAGCCAGTCTGGGTTTGGTATCGTGAGGAGGCATTTAAGAGTGAGGGCGGACTGAGAGTCCTGAACCAATTAAAAGGTAAGCGTGTTTCGATTGGTAGTGAGGGTAGCGGCACCTTAGCGCTTAGCAATGCACTACTAAAAATTAGCGGTTTATCAGAGGCTGCATTTCGTGCGGAAAAGCTAAAGCCTGATCAGGCTGTTGAGAGGCTGAATCGTGGGGAATTGGACGTTGCATTCATTGTGGTAGCTGCTGAAGCGCCAATCATTAAAAAATTCTATGAAGTTCCTGGCATTCGTTTAATGAATTTTGAACAGGCAGATGCTTATACGCGGAATCTGCCATACCTTTCTAAGGTAAATATTCCTAGAGGCTTGCTTAGTATTGAGCATGATTTACCGCGCCAGGATATACAAGTCATTGCACCCACGGCTACGCTAGTTGCCAGGGAGGATATTAGTCCTGCCTTAGTATCTCTTTTACTAAGTGCTTCGTATGATATTTTGAAATCGTACTCACGTTTGCAAAAAGTAGGCGAGTTTCCTTCCAGTGTTGGGTTAGATTTTCCTTTGCATGTGGATGCAGAGATTTATTTAAAAGATGGACCTTCTTTCTTGCATCGTCATTTACCATTTTGGACTGCAGTTTGGATTGGACGCTTTGTAAAAATTATCATACCGCTAATAGTGATTTTTATTCCCTTGTTTACATATATTCCAGCCGCAAAGAACTTCTTTTTAAAGCTTAAGCTCGCCCAAGTTTATGAAGAGCTAAAAGTAATTGAGAAAAGTGCGCTCAATCCTGAGCTTAGAGAGAAGAATTTGAAAGACCTTGAGGCTATAGAGCGGCGCGTTGGAGATTTGAAGATCTCAATAATGGATGCCAAGGAATGGTATGACCTTAAGGGGCATGTAGATGAAGTACGCGCACGCTTAAATTTATATAGTTATTGGAGACACGATGTATAAAAAAAACAGCACACTACTAGTATTTATTTTTGGACTAGGTTTCTCTTTGTTGGCATGGGCCCAGCCCTATCCCAATAAGCCGATTAATTTAGTCGTTCCGCAGGCTGCTGGCGGCACAAACGATATTGTTGCGCGTTTAATTGCGCCTGCTTTTGGAGAGGCAATTGGCACTTCTATTGTGGTTGAAAATAGACCTGGTGCAGGCGGCAATATTGGAACTCAGGGTGTGGGACGTTCTGCTAAAGATGGTTATACCTTGCTGTTAACGATTAATAGTGCCCAAGCTATTAATCCATCCCTCTATAAGAATCCAGGATTTGATCCAGTAAATGATTTTGTTCCCCTCTATTACATTGGTGCTACACC
>JAEMSI010000054.1:0-1554 GCA_016462905.1 Polynucleobacter sp.
TTTTTATAGTTTACAAAAAGGTAATTCTGCAGAGGCCGATTTTTTGAAAATGAAAGATCAATATTGGCCAGAAAATAACCTATTCAATGTTGTTAGTGAATTAAATGATTTTAGTGATACTGCGGCATTGATCGAAAATCTTGATTTGGTGATTAGCGTTGATACCGCAGTCGCCCATCTTGCAGCAGCCCTTGGAAAGCCAGTTTGGTTATTAAATCGCTTTGATAGTGAATGGAGATGGCTTGGTCATCGCAAAGATAGCCCTTGGTATCCAACGCTTAAAATTTACAACCAACCTAAACCAGGTGATTGGGATTCAGTGATGAGAGCTATTTGTGTAGACGTGAGTGAACTTACGCGCCATCATTAAGAGCCTATTTTAGGCCTTTTGCTAACTATAATAGTTAAATCGATTGACTTGCGCATTCGGAGTGCATTGAGTGAAACATTTTGCCCGGGCCTTATTTGTGCAACCTGATTTAATAAATGTGTCATATCATTTATTTCCTTGTTGTCAATTGATAACAACACATCTCCTGGTTTTAGCCCACCCCTATCAGCGGGCCCGCCTTCTAAAACTCCTGTGATCAATACCCCTTTCGTATTGGCGGGAAGACCCATGGATTCTAATAATTCTTTGCTGAGATTTTGTGGCTCAACCCCAATCCAACCCCGAATCACACTGCCGTTTTTGAGAATCTCCTCCATCACTTGTTTCGCTAGACTTACTGGAATTGCAAAGCCAATTCCCATACTGCCTCCGCTGCGCGAATAAATCGCCGTATTAATCCCAATTAAATGGCCGCGGGTATCCACTAAGGCACCGCCCGAATTTCCCGGATTAATCGCCGCATCGGTTTGGATGAAATTTTCAAAGGTATTAATCCCGAGATGATCGCGCCCCAATGCCGAAACAATTCCAGAGGTAACAGTTTGACCCACCCCAAATGGATTGCCAATTGCCAACACCGTATCGCCTACGTGCACCGACTCCATTTTGGCAAGAGTAATGGGGTTAGGTAATTTGGCAGAATCAATTTTAAGAACGGCAATATCGGTTTCTGGGTCGCTGCCAATCAATTTCGCTTTTAGTTTTCTTCCATCCGTTAACGCTACTTCAATTTCATCGGCACCATCAATCACGTGGTGATTAGTTAGGAGAATGCCTTCTTGGCTGACGATAACTCCTGAACCAAGGCTTGAGCTAGGCTCTTCTTGAGGAGCTTGATCGCCAAAAAAGAAACGAAACCAAGGATCACCTTGATGAGGGTTGATGCTTTTACCTTTAGCAACTTTTTTTACTACTTTGCTAGTAAAGATATTCACAACCGCAGGCGATGATTTTTTTACAGCCTCATGAAAGGAATTAGGATTATTCGAGTGAGCTTCTAAATTGGCTTCTCGCAAAGTAACGCTATCGATCACCGAGCTAATTTTCACATCACTTAACCAGTTTGGTTTTAATACGGCGATCACAAACCAAACTGCCAGTAAGACCGTAATGGCTTGCGCAAAGAGAAGCCAAAACCGCTTAAGCATGTATTCTCATCGGTT
>JAEMSI010000054.1:1654-6194 GCA_016462905.1 Polynucleobacter sp.
TAAAACATCTTCTGGGGTTGGGGGTGCTTTTTTCTCGGCGGGATTATCTTGTTCGCGAATGCGATTAATAATTTTCACCATTTGAAAAATGATAAATGCCAACAAAATAAAATTAATCGAAATTGTAATAAAGTTACCGTAAGCAAACAGAGGGACCCCTGCTTTTTTAAGGGCATCATAGGTGGGCGGGATATTATCCGGCGCTTTACCCAAGGTAATAAATAGATTAGTAAAGTCAAATCTTCCCCCAAGTAATACAGAGACAATGGGCATCACCAAATCATTCACAATGGAATCGACTATTTTTCCAAAAGCGCCTCCCACAATCACACCAACGGCAAGGTCGACGACATTACCTCTGACGGCAAACTCGCGAAATTCGCTTAAAACACTCATTTTTAGGCTCCTAAAAGATACTTTTAATATAAATTGAACTGGAAAACTCAAATTTAGCTAAATTTGACGGGCATTTGGCTTTTTACCTTAAAATTATGGGTTTAAGCAAACTAAAACAAGT
Source organism: Polynucleobacter sp. (assembly GCA_016462905.1). Taxonomy (GTDB): domain Bacteria; phylum Pseudomonadota; class Gammaproteobacteria; order Burkholderiales; family Burkholderiaceae; genus Polynucleobacter. The sequence goes on from JAEMSI010000054.1 coordinate 2,172, forward strand.
ACTACCAAGGAAATTCAAGGAAAGCGTAAATGAGTGAGAAGCCCAGTATGGACAAAGATCGTCGAAATTGGTTAATTGCCACCTCAGTGGTAGGTGGAGCGGGTGGGGCAGCAGCCATCCTTCCTTTTGTAACTAGCTTTGAGCCTTCAGAGCGCGCTAAAGCCGCTGGAGCGCCGGTAGAGGTCGACATTAGCGGGATGAAGCCCGATGAAATACGCACCGTGGAGTGGCGCGGTAAACCGGTGTGGATTTTGCGTCGCAACCCTGATCAAGTCAAAGAATTAGCCAAATTGGATGGCCAATTAGCCGACCCCAAATCCTTGCGCGACCCAGCTGCTTTAACCCCCGCTTATGCGCGTAATGAATATCGCTCGATTAAGCCAGAATATCTAGTGGTAGTGGGCATTTGTTCTCACCTGGGTTGTTCCCCCACTGCGAAATTAGAGGCCGGCCCACAGCCCTCATTGCCAAATGATTGGCCAGGTGGTTTTTTATGCCCCTGCCATGGCTCTACATTTGATATGGCTGGACGGGTCTATAAAAACAAACCAGCCCCTGATAATTTAGAAGTGCCGCCCCATATGTATGTAAGCGAAACGAAAATTATTATTGGTGAAGATAAAAAAGCGTAGTAGAGCTTCATCCCAAACTATTTTTATATTTCAAAAACGACTGACTAATCTTAGGTAAACAGGAATCACTGCCATGGCATTTCATGAAATCAAAGTCCCCGAGAATGCGCCAATCACCGCTAAGGCTTTAGCTTGGGTTGATTCGCGTTTTCCCCTGACTAAATTGTTTAAAGAGCATATGAGTGAATACTATGCTCCTAAAAACTTTAATTTTTGGTATTTCTTTGGATCTTTAGCAATCGTTGTTTTGGCGATTCAAATTATCACCGGCATTTTCTTGGTCATGAATTACAAACCCGATGCTGCTAAAGCCTTTGAGTCGGTTGAGTACATCATGCGCGAAGTGCCGTGGGGCTGGCTGATTCGTTACATGCATTCTACGGGCGCTTCGATGTTCTTTGTGGTGGTTTATTTGCATATGTTTCGTGGTTTGATTTATGGTTCATATCAAAAGCCGCGTGAACTCATTTGGATTTTTGGCTGCGCCATTTTCTTGCTATTGATGGGCGAAGCTTTCTTTGGCTACCTTTTGCCTTGGGGTCAAATGTCGTATTGGGGTGCCCAAGTGATTGTGAACTTATTTTCAGCTATCCCCCTGATTGGCCCCGATCTTTCATTGTGGCTCCGTGGTGATTATGTGGTGGGCGATGCGACCTTAAACCGCTTTTTCTCTTTCCACGTGATTGCGATTCCTTTAGTCTTAATTGGATTAGTGGCTGCCCATATTATTGCTTTACACGAAGTCGGCTCAAACAATCCAGATGGCATTGATATTAAGGATAATTTAGACGCCAACGGTAAACCAGTCGATGGCATTCCTTTCCATCCGTATTACTCGGTGCACGATATTATGGGCTTGGGAGTCTTTCTCATTATTTTTGCAGCGATTGTCTTTTTTGCTCCCGAGATGGGCGGATATTTCTTAGAGGCAAATAATTTTATTCCTGCCGATCCATTACAAACTCCGCCTCACATTGCGCCTGTTTGGTATTTCACACCGTTTTACTCGATGTTGCGGGCTACTACCTCCAGCTTTCTCGTGCCACTGTGGGTTTTCTTTGCGGTGATTGCCTTTTTGTTTATTCGCAATACTAAAGACATCAAGATGAAGGGCTTATTGATTGCAATACTCGCTGCACTGGCTTTTGGTTTCTATTTATTTGATGCCAAATTTTGGGGCGTTGTGATTATGGGCGGGTCGGTTGTGATTTTGTTTTTTATGCCTTGGCTTGATCACTCGCCAGTTCGATCAATTCGATATCGTCCATCGTTTCATAAATACATTTATGGAATCTTTGTGGTGAGTTTTGTCATTTTGGGCTATTTAGGCATTCAACCGCCATCACCGTTTTATGAAAAGCTTTCGCAAGTTTGCACCATTTATTACCTCGGCTTTTTCTTGGCGATGCCATTTTGGAGCAAATTGGGGCAATTTAAACCAGTACCATCCCGAGTTACTTTTCAAGCCCATTAATTCCGTTGACTAATTTATTAACGAATTTATGAACTGAGTAAATTAACTAACTAAATTAACTAAGCAAATTAACTACGTCTACTTATTAAAAGCCTAATAACAAATGAAAGAATCAGGAAAAAGTATGAAAATCAGCAGCTTTATTGGCTCAATAAAATTACTTTGTGTTTTTAGCTTGGCTGGTTTGGCAATCGCTGGTTCAGCATTGGCGAGCGGCGGAGATTTTCCGCTCGATTCCGCCCCCAATCGCTTGAATAATAATGCGTCTTTGCAAAATGGCGCTAAATTATTTGTCAATTACTGCTCTACCTGCCATTCGGCTAATAGCATGCGCTATAACCGCTTGCAGGATATTGGCTTGACTGAGAAGCAGATTAAAGAAAATCTAATTTTGGGCGATGCTAAGGTCGGCGATTTAATGACGGTAGCAATGAACCCTAAGGATGCTAAGGCATGGTTTGGTAAGGTACCCCCTGATTTATCGGTTGAAGCGCGCGCACGTGGTTCGGATTGGATTTATACCTATTTGCGAACTTTTTATAAGGATGACGATAGGCCAACCGGCTGGAATAATTTGGTTTACCCCAATGTCGGAATGCCCCATGTTTTATGGCAGTTGCAGGGTGAGCGTGCCGCCAAGTTTGAGGAACGTAAAGACCCCCACGATTCAAGTAAGACATTGAAGACCTTTGTCGGTTTTGAGCAGCTGAGTCCTGGAAGCATGAAGCCACAAGAGTATGATGACAACGTTGCTGATCTCGTCGCTTTTATGACTTGGATGGCAGAACCAGTTCAGCTCGAGCGTAAGCGGATTGGAGTGGTTGTTATTTTGTTTTTAGCGATCTTTACCCTCTTGGCTTGGCGCATGAATAAAGCTTTTTGGAAAGACATTCGATAGTCTTAAATCGATTTAAATCGTTTCATTATTAACAAGGATATTTAATATGATGGTGTTGTATTCGGGTACTAATTGCCCATTCTCACAACGCTGCCGTCTGGTGCTTTTTGAAAAAGGCATGGACTTTGAAATTCGCGATGTTGATTTATTTAATAAGCCTGAAGATATTTCGGTAATGAACCCTTACGGTCAGGTCCCGATCTTAGTGGAACGCGACTTAATTTTGTATGAGTCCAATATCATTAATGAGTACATTGATGAGCGTTTTCCTCACCCTCAGTTGATGCCCCCCGACCCAGTAGCTCGCGCCCGCGCCCGTTTATTCTTGTTTAATTTTGAAAAAGAGTTATTCGTGCATGTGAGCGCGCTTGAAAACGAAAAAGGTAAGAATGCAGAAAAGTCTCATGAGAAGGCGCGTTTAGCTATTCGTGACCGCTTGACTCAGTTAGCCCCCATTTTCGTAAAGAACAAATACATGTTGGGCGAAGAGTTCTCGATGCTCGATGTTGCCATCGCACCCCTTCTGTGGCGCCTAGAACATTATGGAATTGATCTCTCCCGCAATGCGGCGCCATTATTAAAGTATGCCGAGCGTATCTTTAGTAGACCTGCTTATATTGAGGCTTTGACTCCTTCCGAGAAAGTCATGCGCCGTTAATTTGGTATGCTGTAACTATTCCTCCACTAGTTACCGCAATGACATCTGACACCCCAAGTACTAAGCCCTATTTAATCCGCGCACTGCATCAGTGGTGTGCGGATTTTAGTTTTACACCTTTCATCGCTGTTTTTGTGGATGAGCACGTAGAGGTGCCGATGGAATTTGTAAAAAATAATGAGATTGTTTTAAATATTTCGACTGAAGCCTGTCATGACCTTTTAATTGATAACGAGTGGGTCAGTTTTCAGGCTCGATTTAGTGGCGTACCTAAAAAAGTGATGGTTCCCATTACCCATATCTTAGCAATTTATGCCCGAGAGAATGGCCAAGGGATGTCTTTTCCGTTTGATAAAGATAA
>JAEMSI010000028.1 GCA_016462905.1 Polynucleobacter sp.
GTCAATACACAATGGGAATTAATTCGATGGAATCTAGCACCCAATCAGTTTGGGGAAGTACGCGCTCGTAACCTGGGACCCGAAACCAATCTAACTAAGATTCAAATGCAGTTTGATAGCGCTGGAAAACGCCTGAGTGGTTTTGCTGGTTGTAATCGGTTTAGCGCAGAAATCATAGAAGATAGCCGCGGTATGACTCTCGATAAAATTGCGGCAACACGGATGGCCTGCTCTGAGCAAAGTATGCAAATCGAAAATGACTTTCTTTATCAACTACGCGATTACCGCACAATGGTTCGTGATGGCGATCGCCTCTTGTTGATTGGTCAAGATCGTGAAGTACTGAGCTTCTCTCAAAGAATAAAAGCGGGTACCCCATAATGCAAAACCGTAACTCGAAACTGATTTTTTCCGCTCTGGGATTATTTTTTCCTGGGACCGGATTAAATTGTTTTTATTTATTAGGCATGCGGTCCCTTTGGGGAGTAGCGCACTTAATTGCTCTCATTGGCGGCTTAGCAGGTTGGTGGCTGTTACATTATTATGCGATGTCCTCTGCCGCCGGCTGGGTACTGCTCTTATTGGGTTTTATATCCTTAGAGGCCAGTTGGTTAACCACGATTGTTTTTGGTTTAAGAAAAGATGAATTATGGGATGCGCAATTTAATCCACACATTCAACTCAATTCACAATCGGAACTAGCTACCAAATCAGGCTGGCTAACTGTTTTATGCGTGATCTTTTCTCTAATTATTGGCGCCGGGGTGATGATGACGTTTTTTGCAATTACTTTTGAGCAATTTTTTATATCTCAGCTCGAAGCAGCAAAACAATTAAGTCAATAATGACGATCTAGAGCTTACTAGTAAATTCAGGAACTGCAGTAAAAAGATCGGCCACCAATCCGTAATCAGCTACACCAAAGATTGGGGCTTCTGGGTCTTTGTTGATTGCAACAATCACCTTCGACTCCTTCATTCCTGCCAAATGCTGAATCGCCCCTGAAATACCAATCGCAATATACAGTTGGGGTGCCACGATCTTGCCAGTTTGACCCACTTGATAATCATTTGGTACGTACCCAGCATCGACCGCTGCTCGCGATGCACCTAAAGCAGCTCCTAATTTATCTGCCAAAGGCTCAATTAATTCATGAAATTTTTCACCTGAGCCCAAACCGCGCCCCCCAGACACAATAATCTTAGCGGCGGTTAATTCAGGGCGATCCGATTTACTTAATTCACGCCCCACAAAACTAGAACCCCCGGGATTGGCTACTGGATTTATTTTTTCAATCGCTGCAGATCCACCAGCAGCATCTGCGGGATCAAAACCGGTAGTACGAATTGTCAAGACTTGAATTGAGTCGGTTGATTGAACCGTTGCAATCGCGTTTCCAGCATAAATCGGGCGCTCAAATGTGTTAGCAGAAATGACTTTCATGACATCGGAAATCTGTGCCACATCGAGTTTGGCTGCTACCCGCGGTAAAACATTTTTTCCTGAGGCGCTGGCAGCAGCCAATATATGACTATACGCAGAAGCAATTGCAATAATTTGAGCCGCCACAGGCTCAGCCAACTGATCAGCATAATAATCAGCGTCAGCGTAAAGCACTTTTCGAACACCGGTGATTTGCGCAGCAGCCTTGACTGCATTCTCAGCCTGAAACCCAATTACTAAAATATCGACATCGGCATCGCAGGCTAAAGCTGCTGTGATGGTATTGAAGGTGCTGGGTTTGATGGATTGCTGATCGTGTTCAGCTAAAACTAAGGCGGCCATTAAATTACCTTCGCTTCATTTTTGAGTTTATCGAGCAAAGCATCTACATCAGCAACCATCACTCCAGCAGTTCGCTTGGGAGGCTCATCGACACGCAAAGTTTTTAATCGGGGGGTGATATCAACACCTAAATCTTCTGGCTTAAGAATATCAATTGCCTTCTTTTTGGCTTTCATGATGTTTGGTAAGGTGACATAGCGCGGCTCATTTAAGCGCAAATCAGAAGTAATAATTGCGGGCAAAAGAATGGTAATTGTTTCTAATCCACCGTCCACCTCGCGAGTGACATTCGCTTTTCCCTCTGCGATCGTCACTTTTGAGGCAAAGGTAGCTTGAGGCAAATCAAGCAATGCAGCTAACATTTGACCGGTTTGATTGCTGTCATCGTCAATCGCTTGTTTGCCTAATAGCACTAATTGGGGCTGCTCTTTTTGATAAACAGCCTGGAGTAATTTGGCCACGGCTAAGGGCTGCAATTCCGCAGTAGTTTCTACTAAAATTGCACGGTCAGCGCCAATCGCCAAAGCAGTTCTTAAAGTTTCTTGAGACTGCGGAGCGCCTGCAGAAAAAACAACAATTTCCGAAGCAATACCCGCCTCTTTAAGACGCACCGCCTCTTCAACTGCAATCTCATCAAATGGGTTCATACTCATTTTGACGTTATCAATATCGACGCCAGAATGATCGGTTTTGACTCTTACTTTAACGTTGTAATCAACAACGCGTTTGACAGCAACTAGAATTTTCATTGTTATTTTCTCAATTAAAACAATTTTAACAAACTAACACGCTTTAATTAAGAAATTAAATATCCGCCAATGCTTTTAGATGTGCCACGACACTTCTCCCCAGCGCAGAAAGGTTATAACCCCCTTCAAGACAACTCACTATCCGCCCCTTAGCCGATTCATTGGCAATCGTTTTTAATTGCTGCGTAATCCAAATGTAATCATCTTCTACTAAACCAAGTTGTCCTAAATCATCTTCTCGGTGCGCATCAAAACCCGCGGAAATCATAATGAGTTCAGGAGAAAATTCACGCAATCGAGGCATCCACACCTTAGAAATTACCTCGCGTACGATATTGCCACCAGTAGCAGCTGGCAAAGGGATGTTAACCATATTATCCCCGCCCTCTAAACCGCTATAAGGATAAAACGGATGTTGAAAAAAACTGCACATTAAAACATGAGGATCGTTAATAAAAGCAGCTTCGGTTCCATTACCGTGATGCACATCAAAATCAATTAAAGCAACGCGCTCTAATCCATACTTCTCGATAGCATACCGCGCAGCAATAGCAACATTATTAAATAAACAAAAACCCATTGAACGATGGGGTTCGGCATGATGACCTGGCGGTCGAACCGCACAAAAAACATTATCAACCTCCCCTTTCATAACCGCATCAACTGCAGCAATAGCGGCTCCGGCAGCGCGTAAAGAAGCTTGCCAAGTTGAAGTATTCATAATGGTATCGCCATCCAGCATGGAATACCCCTTACTGGGCGCCTTACTCTTTACAAAAGCAATATGGTCTTCTGTATGGACCCGCTCTAAATCGGCCTCAGTGGCTAAAGGCGCCTCAATCCGGGTTAGAAAGCAATCAATTCGGCTTTGGATTAATTGATCTTCGATCGCTTGAATACGCTCTGGACATTCGGGATGATGGGAGCCCATCTCATGCTTTAAAAAATCGGGGTGGCTTATAAATCCTGTTGTCATATCAATTAACCTTAATATTCTTCATAATAAACTTGTTCTAAACCAATGGGAATATTTTGAAAACTTGGATTAAACGCTTTCTTCTGCCAATAACTACCTTACTGTTATTGACCGCATGCGCCAGTTCACCCCCTGATACAAGCCCCATCAACCCAACTCAAAACAGGCCAAACCCGACCGAGCTTGGCATCCATACTGAAGATCAAAATAACCTAGATTCCAATTTACAAAACTTCCTAGAAGCGCTTAATCAATCGGAAAAAATACCCATTAAATCACTTGCACTCGCCTTTAGTGATACCAACAATTTAGAGCAAGTTAGGAGGCTAGTAATACCCCCTAGTGCACCTGCAAAACGCAACTGGCTGTCTTATCGAAACCGCTTTATTGATCCCGTTCGCATTAAGGGGGGCATTCACTTTATTGAAAAAAATTTAGTCAGTCTCGAAGAAGCACAACAGGAATCGGGAGTCCCCTATCAAGTGATCACTGCCATCATTGGGGTTGAAACCCTGTATGGTAAGCAAATGGGTAATTTTAGAGTTAAAGATACGCTAGCAACATTAGCCTTCAATTATCCAGCGACGCCGAATCAAACAGCACGTAAAAAACTGTTTCAAAATCAATTAAAAGACTTGGTTTTGCTCTGTTGGGATGAATCTAAGACCGATCAAATACTTTTTGAACGGTGTTTAAACCAAAACAGTTCTTATGCTGGAGCAATTGGCTTGCCTCAATTTATGCCGAGTAGCATTCGTAGTTTTGCAGTAGATGGGGATGGCAATGGCAGTATTAATTTACGTCAAAGCCCTAACGATGCGATTCGTAGCGTTGCTAACTTTTTAAAAATGCATGGCTGGCAATCTGGGATGCCTATTTATCTGCCTGCAGTGAAGTCGACAGAAAGTTACTACACCTTATCGCAAATTGCCGATGGAAAACCAGAGCTTCAATTTTCTCTCGACGAGTTAATTAAGCTTGGAGTTTTGGACTCTAAATACGCTAAGCAAGAAGGCTTAGACCTGAATAGCAAAGCCCTCATTATTGATTTGATGTACCTTGAAGCAGATAATCAGGTGGCTTACCAGTATTACATTGGATTAGAAAATTTTTTAGCCCTAGTTCAATACAACCGAAGCTATTTTTACGCTCAGAGCGTTGCTGAATTGGCCCAAGAATTAGGCTACCAAAATAACATCGACCAAGCTATTCAAAAATTAACGAAAGACAAACCAAAAATAAATTCAGCTAAAAAGAAAATCGTTAAATCAAATACGACCCAGAATAAAACTAGGCAGGAAAAACCCCAGTAGAAAGATAGCGATCTCCCCGATCGCAAACAATAAAAACAATCGTGGCATTTTCTACCTCTTGGGCAATTCGTAAGGCAATCACCAAAGCTCCTGCGGCAGAAATTCCACAAAAAATCCCTTCTTCACGAGCCATGCGTCGTGCCATTTCTTCGGCATCTGCCTGGCTAACACTCTCGATACGATCCACTCGGTCGGCTTGAAAAATTTTAGGGAGATAAGCTGATGCCCATTTACGAATTCCAGGGATTTGTGAGCCCTCAGCTGGTTGACCACCAATAATTTGAATAGCGGGATTCATCGATTTCAAATACGTTGAAACCCCCGTAATCGTTCCAGTGGTTCCCATGGCAGAAATAAAATGGGTAATTTCGCCGTGAGTGTCGCGCCAAATTTCCGGTCCAGTAGTTTCAATATGCGCTCTCGGATTATCTGGATTCGCAAATTGATCTAGTAATCTACCTCGACCCTCTTTCTGCAATTGCTCAGCATAATCCCGCGCTAATTCCATACCACCAGTAGTCGATGTCAAAATTAACTCGGCTCCGTATGCCGCCATACTTTGGCGACGCTCAAGACTTTGATTTTCAGGCATGACTAGGATAATTTTGTACCCCAACATGGCTCCCACCATGGCAATAGCAATCCCCGTATTACCACTAGTTGCCTCAATTAACGTGTCGCCAGGCTTAATCTCACCTCGTTCTTGCGCGCGCAAGATCATGGATAAAGCGGGCCGGTCCTTCACCGAGCCTGCTGGATTATTACCCTCTAATTTTCCAAGAATGAGATTGTTCCGTTTTTGATTTTCGGCCCCTGGTATCCGCTGAAGACGGATTAAAGGGGTATTCCCAATGGTTTGGGAAATACTGGGATAAGGCAAGTCATTTGATTTTGGGTTGCTCATGAAATCATTGTATCCACAAGCGACCCAAAAGGGCTTTTAACTACCCAAAAAAATTATTGAATTTTCGATATTTTTTGACTTTTTGTCCTCGATATTTTGGTTTGCTCTTGCGCTTGAGCCCTCGTTTCGCTTTGCCCCTGAGTATTTCTGCGACTCTCACGAGCGGCTTTCCGAACGCCACTTTTGGTTTCGCGATAGGCGCTGGGAGTTTCTATTTTTAAACCATGATCGACCATCTTATTTAAGGATCTTTCGCCAATCCCTCGAACACGATTTTGCAGGTCACTGGAATCCCGGAAAACACCACCCTTTTCTCGCTCTGAAAGAATCGCACGGGCTTTAGATGGGCCAATACCTTTAATGGTTTCTAGTTCTGTTTGATTGGCTGTATTAACATTGACTGGGGATGCATCCGCCGGTTGAACATTCAACGCTATCAATGGCAAAGATAGGCTCAGTGTTAAAAAAAGAGTGCTTGTTAATTGATAAATGCTACGCGGTAAAGACTGAAATGATAATGACATATTTTCTCCAATAAGATTAAAAACCTTGTGCAAAAAACACAAGATTCAAAATAACGTCTACTGAAGAATTGAGTTGACTTACAAAAGCTCGAAAAGAAAATACTAAATCGAGCTGGCTAAAAAATCAGCATTATCCGATAACCAATCGACATATCGACTGACGCCATCCTCAACGGAAAGGAAATTTCCTTCGTAGCCAGCGCTCCGTAAGGCAGTTAAGTCGGCTTGTGTAAAGCATTGGTATTTACCACGTAAGTCATCAGGAAATGGAATGTACTGGATCAATCCCGCTTTAACTAATTCAGATAGCGTCAAAATTGGTTCGCCAGCAATGCGGCGCATTGAATTAACTGTTGCTACCGCAACATCATTAAAAGCTTGAGCACGTCCAGTTCCTAAATTAAAAATTCCGCTTTTCTGGGGATTATCAAAAAAATGCAGATTGACTTTTACAACATCCTCCACCGAAACAAAATCGCGAGACTGCATACCTTCAGCATATCCCCCATATTCACCAAATAATTTCACAGAACCATTTTTCTTAAACTGGTTGTAGTGATGAAAGGCAACTGAAGCCATCCTGCCTTTATGGGTCTCACGCGGACCGTATACATTGAAATAACGAAAACCGACCATTTGCGCGGTGTTTCTTTTTTGCAAGAGAACACTACGGGCATACTGATCGAATAAAAATTTCGAATATCCATAAACGTTTAACGGCTTCTCATTAGAGCGATCCTCAAGAAATGTCGATGAATTTCCATAAACCGCCGCAGAAGAAGCATACAAAAAGGGAACTTGTTGTTGAATACAAACCTCAAACAGATCATTTGAATACTGATAATTATTTGCCATCATGTAAGCCCCGTCCATCTCCATGGTGTCGGAACAGGCTCCCTGATGAAATAGTGCGCGCACTTGGCCCCACCAAGCTTCTGAAAAGGCTTTTAATAGTTCTTTTTTATCGATGTAATCATCAATCTCAAGATCAACTAAATTGCGATATTTTTTTCCATCGGTTAAATCGTCGACCGCAATAATTTTTTTCTCACCCCGCTGATTCAGAGCCTTGATCAAATTAGAGCCAATAAAGCCTGCGGCGCCAGTTACGATAATGGTCATGCTAACTCCTCGGCAGTTACAGTAGCAGTACCTAGTTTACCCACCACGATGCCTCCAGCACGATTAGCTAAGGCCATAGCGCGCTCTAAAGGCCATTTAGCTGCCATTGCAACTGCCATTGTGGCAATCACGGTATCGCCCGCTCCAGAAACATCAAAAACCTCTCTGGCCTGAGCGCGAACATGATCAACACCTCTATCGGTAAATAAACTCATCCCCTCTTCGGAGCGGGTGAGTAATAAAGCATCTAATTTGAGATTACGTCGTAAATTTTGTGCCCGATTCGTAAGATCATCTTCATTATCCCAAACGCCTACAACCTGACGTAACTCACTGCGATTGGGAGTAATAATATTGGCGCCTTGATACTTATTAAAGTCGCTACCCTTAGGGTCCACCAATACAAATTTATTATTTTTACGTGCCATTTCAATCATGGCACTGACTTGATCTAAGGATCCCTTGCCGTAGTCTGAAAATACAACCGCATCAGCCTGAGGAAGTAATTGCTCAAAACGTTTTAATTTATCGCTGATAATTTCTTTACTAGGATTTTTCTCAAAATCCAGTCGAATTAATTGCTGCTGTCTAGCAATCACTCGTAATTTAACAATGGTTGGAATCTTTTCATCAATTTCCAACTGGCTATCAACTCGACTTTCTTTTAATAAATCAACTACTCGCTTGCCAGCCTCATCCTTTCCAACCACCCCCAAAATACTCGTTTGTGCGCCTAAAGCAGCGGCATTGCGAGCCACGTTGGCAGCGCCACCTAAGCGCTCGTCTACCTTACCAACCTGCACAATCGGAACCGGCGCCTCAGGCGAAATTCGCTCGCTATCACCAAACCAATAACGATCTAGCATAACGTCACCAACTACTAAGAGGCGCACTTGTTTAAATTGTGAGTAATCTGCTTTTTCCAAAATAAGGTCCGTATTAATACTGCGCCATCATTTTATAAAATTAATTATGCCGCCCGATACCACGATATTCAAAACCCAACTCTTTCATCACGGCAGGCTCATATAAATTACGACCGTCAAAAATAATGGGCTGTTTCATTTTTTGTTTTAATGCATCAAAATCAGGGCTGCGGAACGCCTTCCATTCGGTCACAATTATTAAAGCATCTGCCTGCTTAACCGCATCCATGGGCGTATTAACCAATTGAATTTGTTTAAGCAAAATTGGATTATCTTTAAAATCTAACTCGAAGCAACGTTGTGCCTCTTGCATCGCCACTGGATCATGCGCAATTACTTTAGCGCCCCGACGAATTAATTCAGAAATAATCAAACGACTTGGCGCTTCACGCATATCGTCGGTATTGGGCTTAAATGCCAATCCCCAAATTGCAAATGTATAAGTACTTAAATCTTCGCCAAAGCGCTTAATTAATTTTGTAATCAGGATTGTTTTTTGTAATTCATTGACTGCTTCAACTGCCTGTAAAATCTTTAAATCGCGTCCATATTGAGCGCCGGTTTTAGTTAAAGCCGAAACGTCTTTTGGAAAGCAGGATCCTCCGTAACCCGTTCCTGCATATAAAAAACCATAACCAATGCGTGAATCAGAGCCAATCCCTTGGCGAACCGCTTCAATATCAGCACCAACTTCATCGGCTAAATTAGCTAATTCATTCATAAAGGAAATTCGAGTAGCCAGCATGGCATTAGCTGCATATTTCGTTAATTCTGCGCTTTTCACATCCATGTAGTAAGTTCGTTCATGGTGACGATTAAAAGGGGCATACAACTTGCGCATTAATTCTTTGGCGCGCAAGCCAGCCGAATCGTTATTGGTGCCAATGACAATCCGATCGGGTCGCATAAAATCTTCTACGGCAGCACCTTCCTTTAGAAATTCTGGGTTCGAGACCACGGAGCATAAATCCGCGCCTAAATTTCGCTGTTTTAATTCTTCGATAATCGCCTTGCTGACCTTTTCGGCAGTTCCTACGGGAACCGTTGATTTATCAACAATGACTTTTGCGCTGGTCATCAATTTTCCAATATTGCGGGCAGCGGCTAAAACATATTGCAAATCAGCCGAACCATCTTCATCGGGAGGAGTCCCTACCGCAATAAATTGAATTTCGCCATGCGCCACGCTTGCAGCAATGTCGGTGGAAAACTGAATGCGCCCCGCAGCACGATTACGCTCGATCATTTCTTTTAAACCGGACTCATAAATAGGAACTCCGCCCGAATTTAAAATATCAATTTTTTTGGAGTCTAAGTCTAAGCAAAATACGTCATTACCTAATTCCGCTAAACAAGCGCCCGTAACCAAGCCAACGTAACCGCTGCCAATAATTGTTACTTTCAATTGAACTCCTCTTTCCTTTAAGCCATTTACATCGATGGGCCGCTTGGAACTGCACCCTCGCTTCTGCGTGGGGAGTATGCCTCCCAATGATTACAGCCTGGACATTGCCAATAAAAGCGCCGCGCTCTAAATCCACAATTGCCACAGGTATACCGCGCCAACGCTGTTGTTCTTTGCTTTAATAAACCTAGAGTCGATTGTAAATCGCTTACCCGACTTGCTGGTCCACTCAGTTCCGCTAGAGTCAAGCGAGTTTCTGCTAATTTGGCTAAGGCCATTAAGCTAGCGGAATGTTGCATCACCTCAACCAACATGGCCTCCGCAGCTTGTGCGCCACGTAACTGCGTAATGTGCTTATGGGTAATATCAAGCAACTCGCCGCTCGCTTGAGTCTTTAGTAGCTCAATTAACTGATCTAAACCAAAGTCAGCTTTTTCAAGGGCATGATGAGCTGCCATCCAACGATCGGCAACTAAATGCATATACGCTGGATTATTCTGAGCCACTAGTGCCCATACCTCAATGGCTTGCGATGGGCGATCCATTGCAACTAAATAATCACCTTGTAAAATTAAAGATCGAGCATGGTTTGGTACTGCCTGTAAGGCATTTTGGATAGCCTGTTGTGCGCTAGACATATCTTTACGTCGCAATGATTCTTGTGCCAGCTCACAATAAAATTGTGCAATTTCAGTGCGATGACTCTTATTTTGTAATTTTTCTAATTCAGTAGCGGCAATAATTGCCTTTTTCCAATCTCGCTCAATTTGATACATCTCCAGTAAACTTTCTTTGGCGGGGATAGCGTATTTTCCCTCTTCGACTTGGTTTAACGAGGCCTCCGCACGATCCAATAAGCCCGCACGCAAAAAATCTCTGCCCAATTCATAGGCAGCATGAGCACGATCACGCGGCTTAATATCGTCACGGTTAGTAAGATGTTGATGAATCCGAATGGCTCTTTCAGTCTCACCTCGACGGCGAAATAAATTTCCTAATGTGAAATGCAAATCCACTGTCTCTGGGTCTAATTGCGCAACTCTTACCAAAGCCTCAATCGCCTGATCGGGCTGCTCATTCAAAAGTAGATTCAAGCCTTTAAAGGTAGAGCGTTGTTGCAAAGCTCTTTCACGTTCATTTTGCCGATTCTCTAAACGCAAATCCCAGCGCGATGCAAGCCAACCTAGACCAAAAAAAACCGGCAGCAACAGAAGCCAAGCTGTCTCTAGTTGGATCATGATTGCGGTGAATTAATAACTAAACCAAGCAGGGTTTAGTGATGCCCACCAAAGTTCAGGCACCCGAATTTCCTTTTGAGCCTGATTTTGGACTACTTGATTTATAGTCAACCCGCTCACGTAACTCTTTACCAGGCTTGAAATGGGGTACTCTTTTTTCAGGTATGAGAACTTTTTCTCCTGATTTTGGATTGCGACCCATCCTAGCGGGACGATGGTGCAACACAAAACTACCGACACCGCGCAACTCGATACGTTTACCCTCAGCCAAAGCTTGGGTCATCGTATCTAATAAGGTTTTTACAGCCAACTCGACGTCACGTGGTAACAGTTGAGGAAACTGCTCCGCTAAGCTCTCAACGAGCTCTGAACGAGTAATGGCTTGTTGCTCTTGATCTGACATAATCTAATGAAAATGCCATCTATTAAATTTAATAGATGGCATACTTTTTTAGCTTTGATTATCCATTTTTGCCTTTAATAAGGCGCCTAAATTGGTTGTACCAGTTCCAGCATCGCCCTGTAATTTGGTCATTGCATCTTGTTGATCAGCACTATCTTTTGCCTTAATCGAAAGATTAATGTTGCGCGATTTACGATCAATATTAATAATCATCGCGGAAACAGTATCCCCTTCTTTCAAAATATTTCTAGCGTCCTCAACGCGATCAGTGGAAATCTCAGAAGCACGTAAATAGGCCTCAACTTCCTCCGCCAAAAGAATGACTGCGCCCTTGGCATCAACACTTTTCACGGTACCTGAAACCAAACTGCCTTTATCAATGGTGGAGGTGTAATTGTTGAATGGATCTCCAGACATTTGCTTGATGCCAAGCGAAATACGCTCTTTCTCGACATCGATAGCCAACACAACCGCTTCCAGTTCATCGCCCTTTTTGAAGGCTTTAACTGCTTCTTCGCCTGGCTCATTCCAAGAGAGGTCGGACAAATGAACTAAACCATCAATACCGCCTGGCAGCCCAATGAAAACACCGAAATCGGTAATCGACTTAATAGCGCCTTTGATTTTGTCGCCTTTTTGATGGCTACGTGAAAATTCATCCCAAGGATTTGCTTTGCACTGCTTGATACCTAAACTAATGCGTCGCTTATCTTCATCGATATCAAGAACCATCACCTCGACCTCGGTGCCTAAAGCAACGGCCTTAGTTGGGGCTACATTCTTATTGGTCCAATCCATTTCAGAAACGTGTACCAAACCTTCGATACCACTTTCAATTTCAACAAATGCGCCGTAATCAGTTAAGTTGGTGACTTTTCCAAATAAACGGGTATTAGGAGGGTAACGACGGGCAATTCCAACCCAAGGATCATCGCCCAATTGCTTAATGCCAAGAGAAACACGATTCTTATCTTGATCGAATTTCAAAATCTTAGCGGTTACTTCTTGACCCACTGTCAACATCTCGCTGGGGTGACGCACACGACGCCAGGCCAAATCAGTGATATGCAACAGGCCATCAATACCACCCAAATCGACGAATGCGCCGTAATCGGTAATATTTTTAATCGTGCCCTGCACAACACTACCTTCTTGTAAATTGGACATCATCTTGGCGCGTTCTTCGCCCTGACTAGCTTCAACTACCGCACGACGCGAAAGCACCACGTTATTACGCTTACGATCTAACTTAATGACTTTGAACTCCATAGTCTTACCTTCATAAGGACTGGTGTCCTTAATAGGGCGTGTATCGACCAAAGAGCCGGGTAGAAAGGCGCGAATACCATTCACCATGACGGTTAGACCACCCTTTACCTTGCCAGTAACCGTACCGGTAACAATTTCAGCTTGCTCAAGGGCTTTCTCCAGATTCATCCAAGATGCAAGGCGCTTTGCTTTATCGCGCGACAAAATAGTATCGCCATAGCCATTTTCAAGGGCATCGATCGCAACCGAAACAAAATCACCAGGATTCACTTCAATCTCACCTTGGTCATTTTGGAATTCTTCAACTGGGATAAACGCTTCTGATTTAAGACCAGCGTTTACAACCACAAAATTATGATCAATACGAAGCACTTCGGCCGAAATAACCTGGCCGGTTTTCATATTGGAACGAGTTAGGGATTCTTCGAATAGTTCTGCAAAAGATTCAGACATTTAATTTTCACTTTTGCCAAATGAATAATTTGGCGGGTTAAGTTAATCAACTTTAGAAAGGCAGGTTGTATTGAGAACCTATAGAGCCAACTAAAGACCAATTTGCTACATTACTGCGATAAAGCCGAGTACCAATTTAAAACTTGCTGCACGGCCTGATCGACTGTTAATTGAGATGTATCAAGCAATAAAGCACCTTCCACTTGTTGTAGGGGGGCATTTTGGCGACTCATGTCACGCTCGTCCCGATCCCGCAAATCTTGCAAAAGGACAGTCATATTAGCAGAAAATCCCTTAGCGATCAACTGCTTATACCTCCGCTCTGCCCTAGCCTCGGTACTGGCGGTTAAAAATACCTTCAGGCTGGCGTCAGGGAAGATAACACTGGCCATATCGCGTCCATCTGCCACCAAACCAGGATTTTGTCTAAAACTGCGCTGGAGCCCTATTAAAGACCTCCTAACTTCTGCCAAAACTGCCAATTTTGAGGCAAGCAACCCAATCGCTTCGCTGCGAATCGAGTCGCCCACGTCTTCGCCGTTTAAATAAACCCGTCCATTGGCAAATGATGCCTTGAGTTGGGCTGCAAGCTTAGCTAAGCTAAGCACATCATCCAGTTGAATTTTTTGCTGCTGGCTAGCCAGAGCAACTAAACGATATAGGGCGCCACTATCTAGGTAATGAAAACCTAAAGCCTGGGCTACTTCAATTGCTACCGTTCCTTTCCCTGATGCTGTAGGCCCATCAATTGCAATCACAGGCGGTAAAGAAATGGAAGGGGCGCTTGAGTTCGAATTCAAAGTAATTCGACTTTCATAAATTAATGGTTAATGCTGGCAAATTCGGCAAAATAATTCGGGAAGGTTTTATTAACGCATTGGGGATCATTAATTTGTATTGGATTAGGCCCAAAAGCCGCTAAAGAAAAGCACATTGCCATCCGGTGATCATCGTAAGTATCAATTCCATTCAATGGGCTGAGCCATTCCGATTGCTGACTCAAGGGGTGTATCTCAATATAGTCATCGCCCTCTTCGACCTGAGCGCCTAATTTGCGTAATTCGGTAGCCATTGCAGCAATCCGATCGGTTTCTTTTACACGCCAACTGGCAATTTTTTCCAAACGAGTTTTACCTTTAGCAAACAAAGCAAGGATGGCAAGGGTCATGGCAGCATCGGGTATGGGAGTGCAATCCAAAGTGATGCCCCTAAGAGCATCTGCACCGCTTACCTCGATCCAATCTTCCCCCATGCTGACATGAGCACCCATTTTTTGGAGAGCTATCGCAAAAGCAACATCCCCTTGAATGCTATTTTTACCAACCCCCAAAACGCGCACTGGCCCCTTACCTAAAACACCGGCAGCCAAAAAATAAGAGGCTGATGAAGCGTCGCCTTCGACTGAAATTTCCTTGGGGCTCAAATAAATCGACTGTTCTGCGCAGGCAGGAATTAAAAAATGCTTTGCATCCAACTGTTCTACATGAACCCCAAATCGCGCCATTAATTGAATCGTGATATTGATATAAGGGCGAGATATGAGCTCACCAATCACTTCGATTTCAACTGGCTGGCGTGCCAATAATGGCAAAGCCATCAGCAGTGCAGTTAAAAACTGACTCGAGACATCACCGCGAACCTGAATCTGCCTTGGTAATTGAATCACGGACCCCTCAATTCGCAAAGGCGGATAACCCTCCGTTTTCTCATACTGAATATGCGCGCCAACTTGCCTTAAGCCGTCGACTAAATCACCAATCGGTCGCTCGTGCATCCGCGCCACCCCAGAAAGGCGATAGGAAGCACCCTGCATCGCTAATGCTGCAGTTAAAGGTCGAATCGCAGTCCCTGCATTACCCATAAATAAATCCGCATTACGCACAGGAAAAACTCCGCCGCAACCTCGCACAAAACAATTGCCAATGTACTCAGTTGAATCCTCAACCTGCACACCCAATTGCCTTAAAGCATGACGCATCACTTGAGTATCATCCGCATCTAATAAATTTTTCACCAAGGTATCGCCGCGTGATAAGGCTGCTAGCAATAGGACTCGATTAGAAATACTTTTGGAGCCCGGTAACCGAATGACTCCGTGAGCTAATTTCAGAGGATTGATTACGAGGGAATCTTTTGCGCTGGATACGGCAATCAAGATATATCCCAACGATTTCGAGCTTGACTCGATTTAGTGAATATTTTCTCTAGAGTCTCGCCATCCGACTCGGCGATCAGGGCTCGCATACGATTCAAAACCACTAAGTATTGATCTAATTCTTTTAAAAGAGCACTCCGATTAGCCAAACAAATATCGCGCCACATTTCAGGACTAGAGGCAGCGATGCGTGTGAAATCCCTAAAACCAGCTCCAGCATGGCTTAGTTTTTCATCAGCATCTTCAGCGTTTAAAACGCTTGCCATCAAGGCATAAGAAAGCACATGGGGTAAGTGTGAGACCGCAGCAAAAATAGCGTCATGCTGGATCGCCGAAATACGCCTCGTTTTGGATCCTACTGCTTGCCATAAACTCTCAACCAATTCGACATCCGCGATTGCATTTTCCTGTATGGGGCAAATGATGGTCTGTTTACCCTGAAATAAATCTGGCTTTGCTGCATCGGCTCCATGCTGAGCTCCTCCTGCAATCGGATGGGCAGGAATAAATTGACATACTTTTTTTCCTAACACTTCTTTGGCGGCCAAAACCATATTCGATTTAGTACTGCCCGCATCGGTGATTAAGGTGTGGGGCTTTAAATAGGGTTCCATGGTTGAAAAAAGATCGCGCATTTGAGCAACTGGCGCACACAAAATAATCATTTGTGAGCGAGTGCATGCGTTTGCTAAATCCGATATGACATCGATCGCGCCAATGGCTTTAGCACGCTCTAAATTAGCGTTGCCTCTACCAACACCAATCACCTCTTTTACAACCCCCGCTTTTTTAAGCGCTAATCCAATCGAGGCGCCGATCAAGCCAACGCCGACAATGGTCACCACCCCAAAATGGTTTGTAGTTAGCGTATTTGTACTCATGGGCTCACCTGATTCTCTACAAGTAAAATATGCTCCATAGCGGTAATCAATGCGGCATTTTCTTCAGTCAAGCCAATTGAAATTCGTAACCATTCTGGTAATCCATAATTCGCCACAGGCCGTACAATAATTCCACGTTTAAGCAAGGCCAAATTAAATCGCGCTCCCGCTTCAAGATCACTACCAACTTTGACTAAAACAAAATTACCTGAAGAGGGTAAATAATCTAAACCCATTTTTTCGAAGGCCTGAGTTAATTGGGTATAACCAGCGCGATTTAGGTCGAATCCCTTTTTCAAAAAAGCAGGATCGCCTAATGCAGCTATAGCCGCTGCTTGCGCCAAGCTATTCACATTAAATGGTTGACGGATGCGATTTAATAAATTAGTCAAATGCGTTTGCGCAATCCCATAACCAATTCTTAAACCAGCTAAACCATATGCTTTAGAAAAACTACGTGAGACCATCAAATTTGGGAAACGTCTGACCCATTCCATTGAGTTGTAACGTTGCTCTGGAAGCAAGTATTCGTTATAAGCCTCATCCAATACCACCACAGTTTCACTCGGTACTGCGGCAATAAATTGCTCAATTGCATCAGCCTGCAAATACGATCCAGTGGGGTTATTGGGATTAGCAATAAAGACTAATTTTGCGGCACTCGATTCTCTTTTTACAGCCGCCAACATGGCGTCTAAATCATGTCCGTATGCCGAGGTGGCGGGAACCTCAACTGCTCTAGCTCCCACTGCTTGGGTAGCCAATGGGTACACCGCAAAGGCATGTTTTGAAAAAATGATGGCATCATCACGCTGCGCCACTGCTCTCGCAGTTAATTCTAAAATATCGTTGCTGCCATTTCCTAAAGTAATCCAGTCTGGACTCACGCCCAAATGCAGCGATAAAATATCTTTCAAATGAAATGCATTTGAATCAGGATAGCGTCCTAAATCAGCCGCTGCTTTTAAGATGGCCTCTTTAGCCGACTGGGGCATTCCCAAGGGATTCTCATTCGAGGCCAATTTAATGATTTTGTTCTCGTCTAAACCAAATTGACGCGCAACCTCACTGATCGGTTTTCCACCGACATAAGGTGCAATAGCATGCACATGTTTTAATCCAATTTTTGCAGTCATTCCAAAATGAACCGATTATGAGAAAAAATAATTACGAAATTGCTTTGGGATACGACCCTAATTTCTTATAAAAGGCAGCAATTGATTGCAATTCAGCAATCGCTTGCGCGGGCTTTGGATCGTCAGCATGACCATCGATATCAATATAAAAAAGATATTCCCATGATCCTTTTCGAGCGGGGCGTGATTCAAAGCGGGTCATTGATACTCCATGCTTTGCCAGAGGGCCTAGTAAATGATGAACCGCCCCAGGCTGATTAGCAACCGACAAAACCAACGAGGTCTGGTCTTTGCCTGAAGGCAAACAAGCTTGTTTCCCGATTACCACAAAGCGCGTGCGATTATTCGCATCATCTTGAATCTGGGATGCGGCTACTTGCAAACCATAGGCAATTTGAGCCGGTTCACCAGCAATCGCAGCCAAATTGGTATCTGCTGCAGCCATTTTTGCCGCCTCTGCATTGCTGCTAACCGCCTGTCTTTGTAAGTGAGGGGCATGGGTATTGAGCCACTGTTGGCATTGCGCTAAAGCTTGCGCATGAGCGCACACCACTTTAATACCATCTAACTTCCCAGACTGAGTTAATAAATGATGACGAATTGGTAAAACCAATTCACCCGTAATTTGCAAAGAACTCTCGAGCAATAAATCAAGCGTGCGCGAAATAACTCCCTCGCTTGAATTCTCAATTGGTAGGACGCCGTAATCTGCGCTCCCCTTTTCAACTGACTTAAAAACTTCGTCTAAAGAAACACAAGATAAACCGTGAACCGATTGACCAAAAAATTGGTGCGCCGCCTGCTCAGAATAAGTGCCCGCAGGACCTAAGTACGCTACTACTTGCTTAGCCTCTAAAGCTCGGCATGCCGACATCACCTCTCGCCAAATCGCAGCAATCCCATCAGCCAAAAGCGGGCCTTTATTTTTTTTAATTAAATTCTGAATTACCTGCAATTCACGTTCAGGACGAAAAATAGGGGCAGATGATTCTTTTTTAATCTGACCAACCTCAAGAGCGGTTTTTGCCCGCTCGGTTAATAGTGCTAATAATTGTTCATCCAGTGCGTCAATTTTTGCGCGCAAGGGAACGAGGCGTTGATCGTCATTCATAACTAAGCTCGTCTTTCAAATTCACGCATAAACTCCACTAAAGTTGTCACGCCAGCCAAAGGCATGGCATTGTAAATACTGGCACGCATCCCTCCAACGGCTTTATGCCCTCGCAAACTAACTAAACCCTGCTTGGTCGATTGCTCCAAAAATGCGGCGTTCAAACCTTCATCCTTTAAATAAAAAGTGACATTGGTTTTAGAACGGCACTCTTTCGCAACCCTATTTTCATAAAGACTACTTTGATCAATATAGTTATATAGCAAACTGGATTTTGCAAGATTCCGCTTTTCCATCTCCAAAACACCGCCCTGATTCTTCACCCACTTGAATACTAATCCTGAAAAGTAAATTGCAAAAGTGGGGGGTGTATTTAACATCGATTGATTCGCCGCTTGATTAGTCCAGTCCCAAATCATCGGGGTCATCGGCATCGCATGCCCTAATAGATCATGCCGCACTATCACGATAGTCACCCCTGCAGGACCAATATTCTTTTGTGCGCCAGCAAATAAAACACCGCAACGCGTAACGTCAATCGGGCGAGCCATAATATTGCTTGAAATATCAGCTACCAAAGGGGTCGAGCCTACATCTGGGAAATCGGGGAACTCAACGCCGCTGATCGTTTCATTGGCACAATAATGAACATAAGCAGCATCGGTCGATAGATTCCATGTATTCCTTGCTGGGATTGAAGCAATGCCCCCTTTAGAGTAGGTTGCAACGATATGAGCCTCACCATATTTAGCGGCTTCTTTTTGTGACTTCTCAGACCAGATTCCAGTTACCAAAAAATCAGCCTTGGGACTATTTTTTGCTAAAGCCATCAAATTCATTGGAATAGCTGCGTTTTGACCAATGCCGCCACCTTGCATGAACAAAATTGCGTAGTGATTGGGAATTTGCATGAGTTGACGCAAATCGGCAATGATTTCCTCGTACAAGGCCATAAACTCGTTGCTACGATGGCTAATCTCCATCACACTACAACCCAAGCCTTGCCAATTCAGCATTTCACTAGCGGCTTGCTTTAAAACTTCTTCTGGAAGGGTTGCAGGTCCCGCAGCGAAATTAAAAATGCGGCGGTCAAAACTCATGATGGCCTAACTGCCAATCAATTAAACATCGGTTGCTGAATCAGGGGAGCCAGTTGAATCGGAGTCATCGATATCTGAATCAATTTCAGAATCATCATCCTCATCAGAATCACCCTCAGCAATTCGTTGCAAACCAGATAATTTAGTACCTTCGTCCACATTAATTAAAGTAACACCTTGGGTAGACCGCCCCATCTCTCTAATTTCAGAAACACGGGTACGGACTAAAACACCCCCTGTGGTAATCAACATAATCTGATCTTCCGGGGAAACCAAGGATGCCGCAACTACCTTGCCGTTCCGCTCCGAAGTTTGAATTGCAATCATGCCTTTAGTACCTCGTCCATGACGCGTGTACTCAGCGATGGGTGTGCGTTTACCAAAACCATTCTCGGTAGCAGTTAAAACACTGCTGGGTGAATTTTCTCCAGAAATATCTGCCGCACCAGTTTGATCGCTGGATTCCGCTGGCGCCACCAACATCGCAATCACGGCATGGCCTTCGCCCAAATTCATCCCCCGAACCCCACGAGCCGTTCTTCCCATAGGCCGAACATCATTTTCATCGAACCGAACTGCCTTACCAGCATCCGAGAACAACATCACATCATGCTGACCATCCGTAATCGCGGCGCCCACTAAGAAATCATTTTCATCTAAATCAACCGCAATAATTCCGGCTTTACGGGGATTGGAGAAATCCGATAAACGGGTTTTCTTGACGGTTCCCATGCGCGTTGCCATAAAAACATAATGATCGTCTTGATAACCCTGAATTGGCAAAATTACCGTAATCTTTTCTCCCTCAATTAAAGGGAACATGTTCACAATAGGTTTTCCACGTGAGGTGCGACTGCCTTGTGGCACCTCCCATACTTTTAACCAATACATACGGCCTCGGTCCGAAAAACACAAAATCGTATCGTGGGTATTGGCGACAAATAAAGTATCGATCCAATCCTCATTCTTCGTCGCTGCCGCTTGTTTGCCTCGCCCGCCACGCTTTTGGGCGCGATATTCACTTAAAGGCTGGCTCTTCATATAACCTTCGTGCGAGAGTGTCACCACCATGTCGGTAGGCGTAATTAAATCTTCAGTAAAGAGTTCAGTGGCATTCATTTCAATAAACGATCGACGACCCGAATCTCCACCCTCTTTACCAAATTCACGCTGCACTTCTTTTAATTCAGCTTCAATCACCCCAGTAACGCGCTCTGGCTTAGCTAACAAGTCAAGCAAATCTGAAATTTCATCCATCACGTCTTTGTATTCAGAAACGATTTTGTCTTGCTCAAGACCGGTTAAGCGCTGCAGACGCATTTGCAGAATTTCTTGCGCTTGACCATCCGATAAACGATAAAGACCAGAATCTTGCATGCCATATTCAGGCAATAAACCTTCTGGACGATAGGCATTACGTCCTCCTGGGGTACCTGTCTCAGCGCGAGATAGCATCTCGCGTACCAAGGAAGAATCCCAGGCCTGAGCCATTAATTCTTGTTTGGCGATCACTGGATTAGCGGCTGATTTAATCGTCTGAATAAAATGATCGATATTGGCCAAAGCAACCGCCAAGCCTTCTAAAACATGCCCACGCTCACGCGCCTTACGTAATTCGAAGATAGTCCTTCTGGTAATTACTTCGCGGCGATGTGCCAAGAAGTATTCGAGCATCTGTTTTAAATTTAATAAACGTGGCTGGTTATCCACCAAAGCCACCATATTCATGCCGAAGTTATCTTGTAATTGAGTACTCTTATAAAGATTATTTAAAACCACCTCAGGAACTTCGCCACGCTTTAATTCGATTACAACCCGCATCCCCGATTTATCGGATTCGTCCCGTAAATCAGAAATACCTTCAATTTTTTTCTCGTTAACTAATTCAGCAATCCGTTCGAGTAAATTTTTCTTATTCACTTGATAAGGCAACTCATCAACAATAATGGCTTGACGCTGTTGTCCCTTATCCATATCTTCAAAATGCGTTTTGGCTCGCATCACAACACGCCCGCGCCCAGTTCGATAGCCCTCACGGACACCCTGAACACCATAAATAATTCCAGCTGTTGGGAAATCAGGAGCAGGAATAATTTCAATTAGCTCATCAATCGTGCAATCTGCGTGGTGCAGAACGTGTAAACAAGCTTGAATCACCTCATCCAAATTATGTGGGGGAATATTGGTTGCCATTCCAACCGCAATTCCAGACGAGCCATTAATTAATAAATTAGGAACCTTAGCCGGAAGAATTAAAGGTTCTTTTTCGCTACCGTCGTAGTTAGGACCAAAGTCGACTGTTTCTTTATCTAAATCAGCCAGTAATTCATGTGCAATTTTACGTAAGCGAATTTCCGTATATCGCATTGCCGCCGCATTATCGCCATCAACCGAGCCAAAGTTACCCTGACCATCGACCAACATATAGCGCAGAGAAAAGTCTTGGGCCATACGGACAATCGTGTCATAAACCGCGGTATCCCCATGGGGGTGATATTTACCAATCACATCACCCACAATACGGGC
>JAEMSI010000083.1 GCA_016462905.1 Polynucleobacter sp.
CTTCGCTCGCGCTCATCACATTTATTTCTTCTTATATTACATAAAAATCATGACTGAATCTATAGGTTTTATGACGTGATTGGGTGATAGATCCTGAAGTCAAACGACGGCTATAGCACCCGCAAGTACTATAACCGCCGCAACCGTGTAGATTGGTCTGATGAGAACCTTTGCAACACGACTCTAAAAAGAATTTACAAGAGACGAATGAATTGAACACTCTCGACCCACTTCGGCATTGGTTTGCCTGGTAGGAACTTCCTGCGGCCCACTGTTATGGCATCACCTTTAGAGCAGTGATACCCAGTGCGGGGTCATTAGCCGTCATATTACAACCCGCGTTTTCGACCTTTTAAGGATGGCGATACCTGGTCTTGCCTATGTTGCCTAGTTTGCCTTGGACTGCTTGGCAGCTTTGGCAAGTCTTCTGGACTCTACCGCTGCTTTAAAGTTACGACGATTGATCTTTTTACTTAGATTCATCACCGCATAGCATTGTTTCTCGCTAATGAAGGCCCTCTGTCTCGGACTTTTCATCTGCTCTAAATAATACTCAGCCATTTGTATTTGTGCTTCTGTTAATAAATTTCTCTGTTCACCCACTAATCGATGCGCTCTCATCTGCGCTTTTAACAGTAAAGTTTCAATATTACCAAATCCCCTTCCCAAGCCTTGGCTTGCTAGCCAGCTATTGGTCTGTTCACGTGCCTTGTAGTCTTTGTAATTTTTCATACAAGTATTTAGCAAGCTCACTTGTGATTGAATTATTTTTTATTTTCTCAATGAATTTCAATGGCTTATACGATCTATTTTTAGGCCTTTTTCGGTAGGAATTTCCTCATTCTGAAGTTAATGTAATAGCTGTACAAACAGAAAAAGGAGTAGTTAATGGCTCTATTAAATGCACTTCAAATGGTTACAAGTCAAAAGACCTTAAAAGCCAGTCCCATCGTTAACAAGCGCAATAAATTAGTTGCCAGGATACATGAGCAATTAGAGCTTTGCGAAGCTAATCAAAGTGGGCAACTTTACGCACCAAAAAAGCTACGAACCTATGTAAATCATCAAACTGGTGAACGTAAAACCATCGAAGCTGTTAAACGAATCAGAAAATGGTACTGGACCGCGCCGGATGGAGAAATTCATTTGTGTGTGAAATATGGGTCCAAGATTCTGCCTTTAAGCTCGGATGGTAGTAATGCCATAGTGTGTGCCAATATAGCTGCTGTCATAGAAGCTTTAAAGACACTCAAACTAGCGGTGTTAGACGGAGAATTGGATACAGCGATCACAGCAGTTAGCCGTTATACCAAAGATAATTTCTTCAAGTAAGGCCACTCACGCTAAATATATCAATAGGAGAATACCGTGAGAATAAATGAAATTGTTGACCCCCAGGACCAAATGGCACTGCTGCAGACCATATTGAATAGTGCTTTATACACAATTAGGCAACAGGCTGAGTTGCAAGCCAAGGCCTATCCTACATATCCAACCACACCAGCGCAACCCGCTAATCAGCCTTCGCAGACAAAAAAGCCCAAGGCTGCACCCAAGCCTAAAAAGGCCCCTTATGCGGCAGCCCCCAAGCCCTTACCCAAACCCATGCCTCAAGCACCCACAGCCATACAAGCCAAAAAGCAGCTGAATCAAAACCAAGAGGACTATGCTCAGGCTGTTAAAAAAACTCTTGAAAAGCATCATTCAGTAAAACTGCCAAAATCCTTACAACCATTACCAGGCAATATCACCAATCCTATTGGCAGTGGCGATCCTGAATTGCTGAAAAAGCTAGATCAGGCCAAACGACAAGGCCATATAAATCGGG
>JAEMSI010000055.1 GCA_016462905.1 Polynucleobacter sp.
ACGATTTTGGTATGTACCTTTTGAGGGGCTTTTAAATTAGAGTCCCCTGATACAAGCTCGTGCAGGTGTAGATAGCGGATTAGTAGCAGGTTTGCAATGGCAGAGACAATGAAAGAGATAAGAGCAGTGACCATTGCGTCATTTTATTACAAAAATTGTAATTAATTGAAGAAAAGCTAAAAATATTCCTACACACTCAGTGCTAAATGAACAATACCACTCGAGGATTCAGTTCGATCTGAAAAAGACCCTAAGTTTTTTTAAAATGTTAAAATTGTGTGCATTAATTTAGTAGATCTTAATTCAGTAAAAATAAAAAAATTGATTCTTATTTTTAAGATGGTTTTATTAAATATAAGCTTAAGAATAGGCTTGCTTAGGAGAGCATAATCATTAAAAATAAATATATTTTGAACATAGAATTCTGGCAAAAAATTTTTAACAAAGCTTCACGCAAAGTGTTAGCCAAGCGAGATATTCGCCATTTTGAAGCGAGCCTAATTTATTCTCCAGACCAATTTGGCGTCAATAATTTTTTGGTTAATTTATTTACACAAGCCGCAGAGCTTGCTTGGAATAGCCCGATTACCGGCGTAAGTAATCACTTAAAAGACTCTATTTACCTAAATATTTTCCCTGGTGAGCATTACCGCCTAATCAAAGCGATTGCACAGATCCAAAAACCATCTTTGATTGTTGAAATCGGAACTTATACTGGCATGGGATCATTAGCGTTAATGCAAGGGCAAGTACACGGAAAAGTCATCACGTATGACATTATTCCTTGGAATCATTTTGATACGCATTTGCATCAGGGGGATTTTGATCAAAATAAAATTGAACAAAAACTAGCCGACTTAGCAGATTTAAATGAATTTGAGAAAAATATTGAAATATTAAATCAGGCAGACATCATTTTTATTGACGGCCCTAAAGATGGTAAGTTTGAGTATCAAATTTTGCCTTTACTTTCCAAATTAGAGGCAAAAGAGAATAAGTTGTTGATTATGGACGATATTCGCTTTGTCAATATGATCGATCTATGGATTAGTATTCAATCTCCCAAATTAGACGCATCTTCAATGGGGCATTGGAGCGGCACGGGATTGGTAGATATTAGTCAGCCTTTAAAAATAACCACCTGAACAAGCTGCACAAAGTAAACACTAGATACCGAACCGATTTTCTTATCGGTTTTGGTACAGAAGAGCCCGGCCTTATGCCACGCAATAAAAGAAAGGGTTAGCGGTTTAAAACGAGATAAACCCAAAAGAGTAGATTTGTACGTACCTTGTATTATTGGTGGGTCGGGCGAGACTCGAACTCGCGACCAACGGATTAAAAGTCCGCTGCTCTACCGACTGAGCTACCGACCCAGTACATGCGATTTTAGTAACTCAGCGAATCAATTCGAATCCAGCTCAGTGAAAAACCCTAAATCGTAACTGTCAAATTATAGCAATTTTTGTATTCAGCCTGACTTTCGTAGACCCCGTCGGCCACTCTAGGACTGAACCCGCCTAGCCACAGGAGGGTTCTTGGCAAAGTAGTCTTTAATCCCCGCCAAGATAGCCTCGGCAATGCGCTCTTGATAGGCCTCGTCATTGAGCCTTGCCTCTTCTTGCGGGTTACTAATAAAGGCAGTTTCGATCAAAATCGACGGAATATCGGGTGCTTTTAAGACCGCAAAACTAGCTTGTTCAACTTTAGGCTTATGCAGCGTTGCAAAATCACCAATATTACGTAATACCGAATCACCAACTTGTAAGGAATCTTTAATTTGGGCGGTGGTCGACATATCCAGTAGTAATTGAGCGACTTGTTTGTCTTTAGTTTTGATATTGACCCCACCGATTAAGTCAGAACTATTTTCTTTGTTCGCCATCCAACGCGCCGCCGTGCTACTAGCGCCATGCTCGGATAGGGCAAACACCGAGGCGCCTTTGGCATTGGGTTGGATAAAAGCATCGGCATGAATCGAAATGAATAAATCGGCCTCAACTTGCCTCGCTTTTTGAACGCGGCGATGCAAAGGCACAAAATAATCACCATCGCGTGTTAAAAAAGGGCGCATATTGATTTCCTTGTCGACCTTATTTTTCAGTCGTTGCGCAATCGATAACACTACATTTTTTTCGTAAGAGCCCCGTTTTCCAATCGCACCGGGGTCTTCACCACCGTGACCGGCATCAATTGCAATTGTCACAAGACGCTTAAATTTACCCGCATTTTTTTTTGCCTCCGCTAAAGCGCGGGTATTTTTCTCCGAATCTTTCGCTAAATCGGCATTTGATTGCTCGAGTTTTTTGGCAAACTCGCCAATCAGATCTTCTTCCTTTTTTTCTAAAGCCGCTAAGGCTTGTTGCTTCTTACTCGTATTTTTGATTAACTCCATCAGAGGATCGGGCGGGGTAGAAGGGTATAAATCAAACACCAAGCGGTGTTGATACTCTGCCACTGGTTCTAAAGTAAAGAGTTGCGGTTTAACGGGTTCTTTTAGATCAAATACCAGGCGCACGACCGAGGGCTGAAATTGCCCCACCCGAATTTGTGCTACATAAGGGTCATTGGGTTTTACTTTAGCCACCAATTCTTTTAGAGTGGGGCTCAGGTCTAAGCCTTGCACATCAACGACCAAGCGATCGGGATTGGTAAGTATTTGTTGGGCAATCGGTAAAATTGCATCGCACTCCAGGGTAATGCGGGTGTAATCTTCGGATGGCCAAATCCGTACTCCCAATATTTTGGCTCCCCATGCAATTTCGCTCTCGGTCAATAAGATCAGTAATAAACTCGAAGAGCCCAGAAATTGAAGCGAGTTTTTCAGATGCTCTCGTCGACGCGGATTAAATCCTGGATTCATTTCAGGATTGATTTTAAGATTCATTAGCTGAGCTGATTTTCTAATGATCGATTTCATCATGACAGTGCGGCAATGATTTGCTTGCCCAAGTCCGATGCAGCGCGAAGATCAAACATGCGTTGATTTTCATCAGCATAATCAATTTGAATCTGCACATCAAAAGTTGGTAAAGTACCCTCGGCTTTTTCTGGCCATTCGACTAGACAGATTGAGCAACGGTTTTCATCGCCTAAAAAATATTCTGCAAATCCGGCTTCTTCCCATTCGCGCGCTGAGCGCATGCGGTATAAATCAAAATGATGGATTGCGATGACAGGTTTGTCGACTTCATAGGATTCGCATAAGGTGTAAGTAGGGCTTTTGACTTTGCCTTGGTGCCCCAAGTGGCCCAATAAGGCGCGAGTAAAGGTCGTTTTGCCTGACCCCAAATCGCCTTGTAGGGCAATAGTGAGATGATAGGTTTTTGGCGCCATCGATGGTTGAAGTCGCAACAGGGCGCTAGCCATTTTGTGGGCTAGGGCGCTTGTTTCCGCTTCACTTCTACAATAGAGTTCCATGAATCATCCCGATCTACAGCAATTACGCCTTTGGCTAAATCAGCGCTCCAGCGAATTGGGTTTTAGCCAACTGCGCGTTACCGATACTGATTTGTCAGAGGCGATACCTCGATTAAAACAGTGGCTTGAAAAAGGGCACCACGGTCAAATGGATTATATGAGTCGTCATGCGAGTTTGCGTGAAGACCCTGCTTTGTTGCAACCTGGAGCGATTCGAACGATTTCGGTCAATATGCCTTATATCAATGCACCCATTAATGGGGAGATGGAGAAGTTAGCCGATCCTGAGCAGGCGGTCATTTCAATCTATGCTCGCGGGCGGGATTATCACAAGGTAATGCGCTCGCGCTTGCAACAACTTTCGACCGAAATGGCAGAGCGCATTGGTGAGTTTGGCTATCGCGTCTTTACCGATTCAGCACCATTGATGGAGGTTGAGTTAGCGCGTAAGGCGGGTTTGGGATGGCGTGGCAAACACACTTTATTACTCAATCGTGAGGAAGGCTCTCTATTTTTTTTGGGAGAAATCTTAGTCGATGTTCCCTTGTTGGTTGACCAGCCCATCGATAGCCATTGTGGTAGCTGTCAAGCCTGCATAGATATTTGTCCAACGAGGGCGATTACGGCACCCTATGAGCTCGATGCCCGTAAGTGCATTTCGTATTTAACGATTGAGCATCGCGATGCCATTCCTCTAGAATTGCGTCCTTTGATGGGTAATCGTGTTTATGGTTGCGATGATTGTCAATTAGTCTGCCCTTGGAATAAATTTGCCAAGCAAAGTAGCTTGCCCGATTTTGTCGAGCGTCATGGTTTAGGCAGTGCCACTTTATTAGAACTGTGGTCGTGGAGCGAAGCGGAGTTTAATGAGCGCCATGAGGGCAGTCCGATTCGTCGGATTGGCTACTCGCGTTGGCGACGCAATTTAGCAGTGGCACTCGGTAATGCTTTGTCAAACCCATCGTCAGCGGATGATTTAAGAAATTTAATCCGCCACACACTGCAAGAATCATTACAAAATGCCGATACTTTGGCGGCTGAACATATTGATTGGGCCTTGCATCAAACAGGGTCTCAAACACCAGTCAGCCCTATTTAACTAAGCCTTCTTTACAATAGAGCCATGCGGCGCATCCTTGATTATGTATTACCAAAAAATAAGGTAAATGAAGTTGTTGATTTAACTCAGGGTTCACTCGACCCCTTTGTTGAGCCTAACTTGCCAACTCAAGAGCAATTAGCTCAAAAGCACCGCTTTTTAAATCCGCACGATGCTTTTTGGAGTGGGGTGCGAGACGGTCGGGGTGCGCCTGCCATGGTCTTGTTTGCCGGGATGGTGGGTTTTGGTGCAATGGGCCGCAGCAATGGTTTTGATATTTGGTTTACGACCTTATCGACTTTCTTGATGTTTGCGCTTCCCGGACAAATCGTTTTATTAGAGATGATTTTGGTGGGTTCATCCACGCTGACCGCAGCTTTAGCAACCGCTTTAACCTCAAGTCGTTTTGTAACGATGGTGGCGACACTGTTTCCTTTATTGGATAACCAGGATCGGCATAAAGGCTTATATGCCTCAGCGCATTTAGTGGCGATGACGGCTTGGGCAATGTCCTTGCGCGAATTTCAAAGTCTAGAAATTAGGCACCGCTATTCTTACTTCTTGGGCTTGGGGATGTTGTGTTGGTTGATTTCGGTACCAGGGACGATTGTTGGATTTTTAGTCGCGGGTAGTGTGCCCATGCCAGTGACCTTGGGCTTGGTTTTTATTAACCCCCTATTTTTCTTATTGACCTTTACCGATGTAAAGCCTTGGGCGTATCGAATCGCCATCGTATTGGGATGCCTGATGGGACCTATTTTTCATCTCTGGGATCGCGATACTAGTTTATTAACTACGGGCTTAATTGCTGGCACCGCTGCGTATTGGATTGATCGGGTATGGATTCGCAGGCATCTCAAAGCAAAGCGCGTTAAGGCGAAAAGGATGTATTGAAATGAGCTATCTGAGATGAGCAAGTTAAAATGAATACGCCCGATTTTCTTCAGTTAATTGAAGCCAATTTAGCGAGCGCTTTTGAATTCAAGCAAGATGGTTTTGCATGGCTAGCTCTTTTGGCGGCCTGTTTGGGAACCTACATCTGCCGTGCGATTGGAGTGGCGCTCTCGGGGCGAGTCGATCAAGAAAGCGAATTTTTTCGTTGGTTATCAGCAGTAACCTATGCGATGGTAGCGTGTTTAACGATCCGCTTAATTTTCATGCCCGTCGGTTTATTAAGTACGGTGCCTATATACCTTCGCGCTTTGATCTGCTTGATTTGCCTGGCCATCATGATTTCAAGTCCACACAAGCGCTTAGTCCCCGCTTTACTGACGGGTACGGTATTGATTGCCTTAGTAGGCATCTTGAAATAATCGAATTGAAATAATCGAATCGAGTCTTGGCGGCTTGGAGTAACTTAGTTTAAATGCGCTGCCAAGATTTTGGCGATATGTACTGCTTCGCGTGGACTC
>JAEMSI010000056.1 GCA_016462905.1 Polynucleobacter sp.
TCGCAATCGAATTACTCTGATTAAAGAGGATATCCTCGAGATAAATCTCTGGACCCGCGTATGCTACCCATCGACACATAGACTGGCTTCCTTATAAAAATGACTAATTCGTTACCGTGCGAGTCACTTTATAAATAAAGAATAGGATTAAATAGTTATAAAGTAGCTTGTTGCATGCTTCGCGCTATATCTTACATTCTTTTGACGCTTAGCCAAACTGGGATTACTACGAAGTCAGTCTAGCGCGCATGAATACATCAATGAGCGTCGCACACTAGGAAATAAAGAAGGTGTTGGGATTTACTGCGCATGTTTATAGAATTTTTTGTGAGAGAGGTAACTCTACCCCCCCAAAACGAGGGTATCTGTATTTTGGTTATCGACCTACAGTGAACCGAAAACATACCAACTAACTACTTTACCGGATAACTATTTCAAAGATAGACGCTGTAAAGCAACACAAAATAAAGAATAGCGTAGCTAAGTCTTTAGCAGTGATAAGTGCCTCCTCAAAAGAGTCCTTCTTACTACTTTGACTACCTTATTTCATTTTTCCCTATTGTGGGGATAGTGTTGCCTTTTTACAAAGGGGAGGATTTGCTTTGATTTGAGGAGATCTCAAACAAATCAGGCTCGCAGCGCATACTAAGCGCACACTATTTAGGCTATTTTTTAGGGCCCAAGGGTGCTTTGTGATGGCCAAAGTAAATGTCAATTAAGACAAGGCCAATCTCATGATCGAGATAGCTGTCCGTTTTAGAATCCCAGAACTCATTTTTATCTCGATCAAAAAACACGTCTCGGCCATCGAAATTAAATGGTCCCTCTGTATTTTTAGGTTTAATGACAATCACCTTTAGGTGGCTATTGTGAGAAAAATTATTATTAGGCTTAGTAATTTTCAATATAGCATAATCGGCTAGTATTCATTTAGGATTCATTATGCAAAGGAAAATATGAAAGCCTCTGATTTATTTGTTAAAGCACTCGAAAATGAGGGTGTTGAATACATCTTCGCAATACCAGGCGAAGAAAATCTAGACATACTCAATTCCCTAAAAAACTCCAGTATCAGATTGATTTTGACTCGGCATGAACAAGGTGCAGGTTTCATGGCAGCAACCTATGGAAGGCTCACTGGTAAAACAGGGGTATGCATGGCTACATTGGGGCCAGGCGCGACGAACTTTACCACTCCTGCCGCTTACGCACACTTGGGGGCTTTTCCCTTATTAATGATTACAGGCCAAAAGCCCATCAAGAAATCAAAACAGGGTCAATTTCAAATTATTGACATCGTAAATTTGTTTAAACCAGTCTGTAAGTTATCTAAACAAGTAGTGAATGGAAATACGATTCCATCACTCGTTCGTGAAGCATTTCGGATTGCCGAGGAAGAGCGTCCTGGAGCCGTTTTATTAGAGTTACCAGAAGATATTGCCGCCGAGGAGTGTGATGCGCACCTAATTAAACCGCACCCTCGTTATTATGCAGTCGCCCCCAAAAATGTAATTGAGCATGCAGCCGATTTAATCAAAAAAGCTCGTTTTCCACTAATCTTGCTAGGTGCTGGAGCTAATCGACAACACTCGCGCGAGGCCTTATCCGAATTTATACGAAGCGTTAAGATACCTTTCTTTAGCACCCAAATGGGTAAGGGAGTGGTCGACGAAAGCTCCGAGCTTTTCTTGGGCACTGCTGCACTATCGGATGATGATTACTTACATCAATACATCCATCAGGCCGATGTCATTATTAATATTGGCCATGATGTGGTTGAAAAACCGCCATTCTTTATGGAAGAACATGGTCAAACCGTGATCCATATGAATTACCGTGCGGCACAGGTCGATCAAGTGTATTTTCCCCAAGTGGAGATCGTCGGCGACTTAGCCTTATCGGCCCAACTTTTATTAGATCAATTAAAAGACGCCCCGCCCCATGACTTAACAATGTTTTATAAAGTTCGGGATCATGTTAAAGAAAAAACCCATGAGGGCGCTTTAGACGATCGCTTTCCAATCCTGCCCCAACGATTAGTGGCCGATGTGCGAAGTGTGATGGGTAA
The DNA here is from genome assembly GCA_016462905.1 of Polynucleobacter sp. Classification (GTDB taxonomy): domain Bacteria; phylum Pseudomonadota; class Gammaproteobacteria; order Burkholderiales; family Burkholderiaceae; genus Polynucleobacter. The sequence goes on from JAEMSI010000056.1 coordinate 2,069, forward strand.
TCACGATATTATTGCTTTAGATAACGGCGTTTATAAAATATGGTTTGCGAGAAACTATCCTGCCCATGAACCCAATACCGTTTTGCTAGACAATGCCCTTGCGACGATGGGCGCTGGTCTTCCTTCCGCCATGATGGCCTCCTTGTTATACCCAGAACGTAAGGTCATCGCCATTTGTGGAGATGGCGGATTTATGATGAATAGTCAAGAGCTCGAAACCTGCGTGCGTCTAAAGTTAAATATTGTTGTTTTAGTTCTCAATGATGGCTCTTATGGAATGATTCGCTGGAAACAAGGCGGCGCTGGCTTTGATGATTGGGGACTAAAATTTGGTAATCCTAATTTTGTTGACTATACAAATAGTTATGGCGCCACAGGCCACCGCCTCAGTAGTGCTAAAGTTCTCATCCCGATGATCAATCAAGCATTCAAAACGGGTGGCACCCACCTCATCGATGTACCGATTGATTATTCTCAAAATAAACGTTTATTAATTGATGAGTTGCGCATTAATCATCGAGTTCCTTCTAATTCAAAAGAATAATTCCATTTATGAAAACTCTCGAGGTTGTTAACCCCTTTGATTTAAAAAGTATTGGTTCTGTTACTTTATGTGACTGGGATATAGCCGATCGCTATCTCAAAATTTCGGACGATTTGTTTCGTAATCGTAAGTCTTGGTTATCCATCGAAGAGCGTATTCGCATTCTCAAAAAAGTAGTGCAAATAATGCTTGGCAGGTCAGAGCAACTTGCTTTTTTAATTGCCAATGAAGGTGGCAAGCCCTTAATCGATGCCCGCGTCGAGGTCGCTCGAGCTATTGACGGGGTTGAAATTTGTATTAAAGAGTTATCCCATGCTGTTGGGGAAGAAATTCCCATGGGCTTAACTACTGCGTCAGCCCATAAATTAGCGTTTACCATACGTGAGCCCATTGGTCCTGTATTAGCCATTTCTGCCTTTAACCATCCTTTAAATTTAATCATCCATCAGGTCATGCCTGCAGTTGCAGTTGGCTGTCCGGTATTAGTGAAACCGGCAGATGATACCCCCCTCTCTTGCGAAGCTTTAGTGAATATTTTGTATGAAGCTGGCCTACCTAAAGAATGGTGCTCCTTCGTTCCATGTGAATTAAAGGTTGCTGAACAATTGGTAGCAGATCCGCGCATCGCTTTTTTAACCTTTATTGGCTCAGCGAAGGTTGGCTGGATGTTGCGTTCAAAAATTGCTCCTGGGGTGCGTTGCGCCCTTGAACATGGCGGTTGTGCCCCTGTGATTGTCGACACCAATATCGATACAGCAACCATGGTGCAAAAATTAGTAAAAGGTGGCTTTTATCATTCCGGTCAGGTTTGTGTATCGGTGCAAAGGGTTTATGCGCCTAAAAATGATGCCAAAAATATTGCCGATCAAATTGCCAAATCAGCAAGTAAGCTGGTAGTCGGCAATGCGATTGATGAAAAAACCGAATGCGGTCCCCTCATTCGACCTAGAGAAGTAGATAGAGTCTCACAATGGGTTGATGAGGCGATTGCAGAAGGTGGTCAACTCATGTGTGGAGGAGAAAAAGTTGGCCAAACCTGTTACACCCCAACAGTTATCCTTAATCCTGCGTCAAACTCAAAAGTGTCAACCCAAGAAATATTTGGTCCTGTAGTCTGTGTGTATTCCTACGAAGATGTTGAAGAGGCATTTGCGGCGGCTAATAAACTACCCTTTGCTTTCCAATCCGCTGTTTTTACCAACCGTATTGATTTTGGCTTTCGTGCCATACAGTCTTTAGATGCTTCGGCCGTGATGGTCAATGAACATACGGCATTTCGGGTCGATTGGATGCCTTTTGCAGGAAGAAAACAATCAGGTTATGGTGTAGGCGGAATACCCTACACCATGCGTGATATGACACAAGATAAGATGATTGTATTTTCGGTCTGAGTTTTCTATCTTAATCTTTTTTGTCGCAGGCTTAGTGATTTAAACCAAAGCGATCTACCCTTGCACCTAGCCAGAAATGTTCAAATTCTTCGGGCAGTCCTTGGTAATTGTTAATCGCTTCTATACCTAAAGCATTTTCCAATACATGCGGCAAATGCAAAGACATTGGGGTTGCTTTACCCGCAGAATTTCTCACCATTAGTTGGTGTGCCGTTATTTCCTCAGGATGTTTCATGCCAGCCGCACCAACCAATTCTGCCAAAGCTTCCACGGTATGGCGATGAAAATTTTTCACGCGCTCGGCCTTATCGGGGACCACTAAAGCGCGTTGCCGGTTTAAGTCTTGAGTGGCCACTCCCGTTGGGCAATGGTCCGTATGGCAACTGCGGGACTGAATACAACCAAGGGCAAACATAAAACCACGAGCTGAATTACACCAATCGGCACCAATCGCAATGGCACGCACGATGTCATATCCCGAAATAATTTTTCCAGAGGCCCCGATTCGTATGTTTTGACGTTTACCTATACCAACCAAAGTATTGTGAACTAAGCGTAATCCTTCGCGCAGTGGCATACCGACATGGTCTGTAAACTCGACAGGCGCTGCTCCCGTACCACCTTCACTGCCATCTACAACGATAAAATCTGGATAAATATTTGTCTTTAGCATTGCCTTTGCAATACCAAAAAATTCCCAAGGTTGACCCACGCACAATTTAAAACCAATAGGCTTGCCATCACTCGATTGCCTTAATTGCTTGATGAACTCCATTAATTCAATGGGGGAGGAAAAGGCGGAATGTTTAGCCGGAGAAATACAATCCTCACCAACATTAACACCGCGCGTTAGTGCAATTTCTGGAGTTACTTTTGCACCAGGCAAGACCCCTCCATGGCCAGGTTTTGCACCTTGGGATAACTTAATCTCGACCATCTTAATTTGGGGATTAGAGACTTGCTCGACAAATTTATCCATGGAAAAAGTGCCATCTGGATTTCGACAGCCAAAGTATCCAGAACCAATTTCCCAAATAATGTCTCCGCCATGCTCGCGATGGTACGAAGAGATAGAACCCTCGCCCGTGTCGTGTGCAAAGCCGCCTAACTTTGCTCCTTTATTTAAAGCACGAATGGCATTTGGGGATAAGGAACCAAAACTCATTGCAGAGATATTAAAAATGGAAGCGAAATAGGGTTGCTTGCAATCAGGTCCGCCAATCTTAATGCGAAAGTCATCGGGATTGGCATGCTGGGGATTATTTGAATGTCCTAACCACTCGCTATCTTGCTGGTACATCCCTTTAATTGAACCAAAACCACGCTTATCATTCTGTACTTTAGAGCGGGCATACACCATCACCCGCTGATTTCTAGAAAATGGTATTTTGTCCTCATCACTTTCAATAAAGTATTGCCGTATCTCAGGTCGAATGTACTCAAGTAAGAAGCGTAAATGACCAATTAATGGATAATTCCTTAAAATAGAATGGTGGGTTTGCAGATAGTCTTTGAGTCCAATTAAAAATAATACCAAAAATAGCCCAGATAGCAAAAGCGAAAACTGAGAAGACAGCAGTATTAATGGGATCGTAGAAAGCCAAATAAAATATCGAGAATAATGCACGTTCACCTCGTCTTTAAAGATATAAGTACTTTGTGTAATGTGGCTTATGTTACATCAAGTTGAGCGACAAACTCACTACAAGTGATCTTGTATGAATTATTTAATGGAATTTGTGGCACACCTCTTGATGAATGATATCTGCAATCTTTTTTGGATTAATGGTGAGCCACTTCTCTTCTTTCGAAAACTCGACAGTAACAACAGATCCTTTGGCATTTTCATGTTCATAACCAATTAAGCGCGGGAT
>JAEMSI010000007.1 GCA_016462905.1 Polynucleobacter sp.
GCAGGCTTTTAGCGCACACGGGGCATTCGCCACGGCAGCATGAATTGCACAGCCGCTGATTTAAGGCGCGGGATGTTTAAAGTTTCATGAAACGAAATGACCTCTTCGCCGAGTAACTGATTTTTTAAAACAGAGCGAGCATAAAAGGGCGTATCTTCCAAAATTTCTAGGGTTTGTAAAGCTGTTGGGCTGGTATTACGCATTTGACGTTGAATCCGCCAAGCTGTTTTAGGAAGTTTTTGTCGCGGCGGGGCTTCAAAAGACTCAATACTGCCATTGGGATTAAAAATCAAGGCAAGTACTTTTTCAAGCCCATTTTTTTCTCGAACATCGTAGATGACAGCGGTTCGATGGTTCTTCAGTTGAGAGCGTGACCAATCCCAATCTTGAAATGGAAGGGATATTGGCTCATCGCCTTCGTTTGAATCGAGATAAGCTTGGCCTTGCCAATTTAAATCGGGAGAATCAAATTCGACCTTGACTCGTCCGCTCGGAGCCAGCGGACCCCAGCGGTGTTTCCCAAGCGAATCTAAGGGAGTAGAAAAATTGAGAAGATGGTCGGGGTAAAAGGTAATTTTTCCGGCAACGCGTTGTCCAAATGGAACCGCGCGTTCATAGACATCTATCGTTAAATGGTTGTCGTGCCACTGTAATGAACTGGGACCAATGATCAATTCATTAGCGCTACGTTGAACGCTTGCAGCACTGCGTTCGGTCATCGTCCAGCGGTTTTTACCTTTGCTATAGATGGCTAGATTGAGTGCGCAGTGGTTCTCTGGATTGGCAGCGCCACTGCGATGCTGTGCCCAAGCGTAGTACGGCGAAAAAACACTACCGACAAAGGCGATCATCACAAGGCCGTCTTGGCCGTCATCACTTAAAGCGTCGAGATACCACCAGAGATAAGCACCCGATTTGACCGCTTGGTCAAACCGAGGTGAGCCATCAGGCTTGCGGCCGCCATGCGTCCCGAGAGGGCTGCCATCGGAACCCCCGCTCCCGGATGAACGCTGCCCCCCGCTAGATAAAGGCCCTTGATCGAACTGAGCGCTGAAGGTCGTTTGAAGGTTTCCATCCAGCCGTGGTTGGCTTGGCCGTAGAGTGCTCCACCAGTTGCTGGAAATAGTTGATTGAATTGGGTGGGTGAGGTTTGCACTACCTGCGCATCCTGCATCTGAATATTGAGGCCACAACGCTCTAGAAGGGAAAAAGTTTGGGTTTTGCATGCTTCAATCTCATCTTGTTTGGGTTGTTGTCGGTCTCCCAATGCCGGTGCATTGACTAAGCATAGCAAACGTTCAGGAGTGTCATGTTGAACAGCGGTGTCGTATTGATCTTGCGCGCAAACATAGACAGTAGGTCTGCGTGGCAATCGTCCGTAATCGAATATATCGCTAAATTCCGAGCGGTAGTCGGTGTTGAAAAAAACATTATGGCGGAGTAAGGGGAAGCCTTCTGTCTTGGCGGTCATCGACCAAGTTAAAGCCGATAAGGAGCGGTTTTTTGATTTAACCGAAGGAATTGCTGAGCGATTGGCGTCCCCTAATAGACCGGCACTCAGAGCGGCTACATCACCATTAAATATGAGTGACTCACAGTGAATCGTATCGCCATTATTTAGGCGGACTCCTGAGACTTTGCCAGCGCTTTGTAAAATTTCTTCACAATTGACACCCTTCATAAAACGTACACCTTTTTGCTCGGCTAACTTGCTGATCGCTTGAGTTAAGGCAATCATTCCGCCTTGTACCGACCAAACTCCTTGCATCTCAACTTCGGCAATCAGCATGAGTGTTGCGGGCGCTTGAAAGGGGGAAGATCCGCAATAGGTGGCATAGCGAGCAAATAATTGTTGTAAACGAGGGTCGTGAAAATATTTTTCGAGGGATTTCCATAAATTACTAAATAGTCCAATATCCATTAATACTTTTGAGCCTGCCGTTCCTAAATCGGACATCATGCTAGTCAAACTGGGGCGTTGCGAGAGCATGTAGGGCTTTTCTAGGGTGCGATATAAAGCATGAATTTGATCGCAGAATTGGTGAAAGCGGTTTGCTTCGGCAGTCGATGAAAAGCGGGCAATCGCTTGCGCTGATTTTTCGCGGTTAGAAAATAAATCCAGTTTTTCGTCTTTGCTCCAAGCGTGCCGAGCCAATACTTTGAGTAGGTCAATATTTAATTCTTGTTCTAAAGAGCTGCCGGCTTTTTCAAATAAATCATCAAAGACCCAACGCATGGTAAAAACGGTTGGACCCGAATCGATCCCTTGACCAGCTGAAAATACTTGTCGAATTTTTCCGCCCAGATTGTGTTCTTTTTCAATCACAATCACTTCAAGACCTGAAGAGGCTAGGTCTAATGCACTTGATAGACCGCCAATCCCGCCGCCGATCACAACAATGGGTAAGTCTTTAGACAAGCGTTTTTCCTTTCCAACTGCCTTGGGCATCAAAAGGTTGAAAACGCACAAACATCGATTCAGAAAAATAATGTCCCTCGACTGCCGCTTTAATCGCCCGTAAATGAGCGCCCGTGCGAGCATAGGCATCCATTGCTGCTTCGGACTCCCAAATACTAAACGTAGCTTGTCGCAAAATCGGCGCCTCGCCGACCCCTGCGGATAGAAGGCAACCCTGAGCTTGTTGCAAATCGTCTTCAGCAGGTGGAGCCTTGCGCCAAAACGAAATGGCATGCAGGGGTTTAATCGATGCACGAGTTAAGGAAGCAACTGGGCCTGTCAAGGGCTTTTCAGTACTCGTAGTTATGTTTGATCCTGACCATGACCCTTTTACTGAATATGCTTTTAATTTAACCGTAAACATTTCCTTGGAATGTTGACGATACCATGCCAGTAAAGAAGAATGGTTTAAGAATTGCGTTGCATACGATTCGTTTTCAAATAAACAAAATAAGCCTTGATGTGTACTACTAGGCTGAACTGAAAAACCACCATTGCGTCCTGAACCCATATGCTTCATGAGCTGTAAACCAGGAGTTGGATGAAGAGAGAAACGACTAAACATCAGTCGCAAAATACCGCTGAATTTAGCTTGGTGCGAGATGTTCATTAAGGCCATAACCGCTACCTGCGATGACATACTCAAGCCTCTTCGTCTACTTCAGTATCTCTACTTAGATCGCCAAGATTATATTTTCTTAGTTTGATATATAGACTTTGCCTTGAAAGACCGAGCATCTCTGAAGCGGATACGCGATTACCGCGAGTCAGTTCTAGAGCAGCCTTAATACAAAGTTGTTCGATTAAATCGGTAGTTTCATTAATAATATCTTTAAGAGGTAAGCGGCCTACTAATTGAGTTAATTCTTCGCTCGAGCGCGAAATCGAATCATTGTTTTGAGGCTTGCTGTTAATTCGACTTCCAATTTCACGAATTGTAAAACCCAAACAGGCGTGTGGATAGGGTACGGCGACAGCCGAGATTTCAACGGGATGCATCGTGCCGTAGTTATCTCGAACCGAAGTTGAAAATAATTTAATAAAGCCTTTGTCTTGTAGGTTGGAAAGCATCACTCTTAAATCAACCCCAGCACGCTCAAGCCAGCGCTCTAATGATTGATTATTGATTTGATCTAATTTATCAGCCATAACTAAGCGCAGAAAAGCTTGGTTGGCAGATAATATTTTTCCAGCCATATTCGTCACAATAAAACTATCAGGGGCATTATCGAGCGCTTGAATCAGTAAAGAACTAGATTCATTGCTATGTTTTGTAATTAAATCACCAGAGGGTCTAAAGGCAAGCAAAATGAATGATTTATTTTCATTGCGAAAGGGGGAAGCAGTCAAAAGAATATTTTGACCGTTTGGTAATTTAGTTTCTAATTCAGCAGAATTATTGGTATACGCAACCTTGCTGAGAATCGATTGCGCTTGAATACGATCGCCTTTGGCTAATAAATCAATTAAAGAATGATTGATTAATTTTTTTATCGATTCGCCAATAATGTTGGCTGCGCGCGGGTTGGCCTCGATAATTTTAAATGTATTGGCATCAATTACCAACACTGCTTCGGAAGCCATTTCAAATAAAACCCGATAACGGGTTTCTAGTTGGCGCAGACGAGTGTAGTCTTTTTCAATAGATTGTTGGGCATCAATTAAACGTTGCTGTAATTGTGAGATTTCACTCAGGTCTCGACTTAAAACAATAATTTGCCCACTACTGGCAATTTTTAAAGTCGCACACAATAAAGGTAAATCATTACCTTTGCTGGTAGCCACATTGATTTGCCGAAAGCGAGTTAGAGAACGAGGTTCAGCATCTTTTATTAAGGCTTGTACTTTAATGCGACTTTCAATCGTTACCGTATCGACCCAATTTTTTCCTATCCACTGATCAAAAATAGGATCATGTAACTCTGGATTTCCATAGGCGATACTGATGACTTCCCCATTTGAATTTAAGACCAGTGACAAGTCGGCTGCGGCTTGAATCACTAGCGCTACCTCACTAGGATCGATTTGTTCGAGATTGTGAGTTGATTTCAGTAGGGTCGCCATGGGAGGGTATGATAAGTTCGAGTGATGGCGAAGAAAGCGCTGGTACTTATTTCAAAAGATCAGCAGCTGCTTTAACTGCTTCATCGGCTGTTAATGTGCAGAGATCTGCTAAGCAAGATTGCATCAGTTCTGGTTTTTCATTAAATAATGAACCACCAGCCATGATTTTAATCCCCTTGTTCTTTGAATTCGCCCGTATTTTGGAGATTAGATTTTGCATTGCACTCCATTGCATTTCATAGGCAATTGAAATACCAATCACATCATAATGTTCATGGGAACAATTTTCTAAAATTTCCTCTTCGGTTACCAGAGGAGACGCCCATACATCCCAACCCGCTTGAATAAAAAAATCATTTAACATCATCACGCCGATGGTGTGCTGCGAGCGGGGCATAGCAAATAACATGGCTTTACCCGTTTTAATGGCATCGGTATTTTGCCTAGAACTGAAGTGTGAGCCTAGATAATGCATGACTTGTTGCATTTTGCCTACGGCAATCGTGATATCGCTAAAAGTATATTCATCGAGTTCCCAATAGCATTGCATCTGACGTGCCGTTGGGGTGAGTAAATGCAGGTAAATATCATTGACGGTATAGCCTTCATACATTAGAGACTTGGTGTAACCAATCGCAATATCGGCTGTGCTGTTTTTCAGTATTTCCAAAAAATGCTGTACATCTGTCTCTGGAATCGGTTTTAAACCTCTTTTTTTCGGCGCCGATAGGTCTAAATCATGGTGTTTTTCAAATAGTTTAGGAATGATTTCTGCCTCGATGGTCTTGTTTAATAAATGAGCTAACTCATGATGCGACGAGATGTTTTTCTGATTCGCCGCTAATCCTGGTATCACTTTTAGGAGCCTGAATTTTTTGAGCCATCCGCGTTCTTCGTCTTGAGTTGGTAGTCTTACGATCTCTTTGAGTCTTAAATTCAACATATTGGCTTACCCCTAATTCCACTAATCAATCGAACTTATTGCGCCGCAGCATTTAACTAAAAAATATCTCGGTAAATCAATTTCGTCGAGCTATTTGCCTAGGATTTAGGTTTACCACTAGGGATCAAAACTGTCAAAGAAATTATACATAAATTAGGGTTGATACCTACATTTGTATACAAAAAAAAGCGTAAACTTAGGTTTACACATTTATCAAAAAGGGCATCCGACGTGATCCAAAAAAAGCCTGCTAAAGCACTTTATACCCCCGAGGAAAGGGTAAGGCGCGATCAGACAAAATGGACTTTAGTGCAGGGAGTGCTTGCGCCTGTGCAGTTTCTCGTATTTCTAGTCAGTTTATTTTTGGTAATCCGTTTTTTATGGACCGGTGACGGTGAGAATGCCGCGATTATTTCCATTGTGGTGAAAACTCTCTTTTTGTACGCCATCATGATTACGGGATCGATTTGGGAAAAAGTGGTTTTTGGTAAGTATTTATTTGCCCCTGCTTTTTTTTGGGAAGATCTTTTTAGTATGTGGGTTTTGCTACTACATACGATGTACCTCTTCGCCTTGGGATTCGATTTACTGAATCACCAGCAATTGATGTTTTTAGCGCTGGCCGCTTATGCAGTGTATGTGGTCAATGCCGCTCAGTTTTTATGGAAACTGCGTCAAGCTCGTTTGCAAGAGCAGCATGAACAGCAGTTTGATTTGCGGGGGGTGGCAGCATGAATCGAGTGATCCCTTTGCAGCCCATTAGTTCAGGTGTGAATGCAAGTCATCTCGCTTGCGACTCGATCACGGTGGGCCATCGGGAGTTCGAGGTATTAAAAGAGCGTGGTCAACGCGAGGTATTTTGTGGTTTAACGGGCATTATTTGGCTGCACCGAAAAATACAAGATGCCTTCTTTTTGGTGGTCGGTTCCCGCACGTGTGCGCATTTGGTTCAGTCGGCAGCAGGCGTGATGATTTTTGCTGAGCCGCGCTTTGCTACTGCGATTATTGATGATCGTGATTTAGCTGGTTTAGCTGATGCTAATGAAGAATTGGATCGGGTCGTAGGGCAACTATTAGAACGTCGCCCTGATATCAAAATGTTGTTTTTGGTCGGTTCGTGCCCGTCGGAGGTGATTAAGCTCGATTTGTCCCGAGCCGCGCAGCGCTTAGGAAAAACCTATGCTCCCCGAGTTCGAATTCTGAATTATTCCGGAAGCGGCATTGAAACTACCTTTACTCAAGGTGAAGATGCGTGTTTGGCGGCTTTAGTACCTGAATTACCCAAAGGAATGGATTCCGACGAAGGGGTTGATTTATTGGTAGTGGGGTGTTTGGCCGATGTGATTGAGGATCAGTTCTCGCGCATTTTTAGCGAATTGGGATTACAGTCGTATGCCTTTTTTCCGCCTCGCCAGTCAGGTCAGTTACCGACGATTGGAGCGAATACGCGTTATCTTTTAGCGCAACCTTTTTTAACTGAAACAGCGCGGATCTTGGATGAACGCGGTGCACAGCGATTGGCTGCGCCATTTCCATTAGGTGTAGAGGGCACTGAAAAATGGTTTGCGGCAGTTGCCCACGAATTTGCAGTTAGCGCCGAGCGCTTTGAAAAAGTGATTGCGCCCAAGCGCGCAAGAGCAAATTTAGGTCTTGAGAGGCATCGCGAAACTCTTAAAAACAAATCAATCTTCTTTTTCCCAGATTCACAATTGGAAATCCCCTTGGCACGTTTTTTAAGTCGCGAATTGGGTATGCAATTAACTGAAGTCGGCACCCCGTATTTACATCGCCAGCATTTAGCCGATGAAATGATGATGTTGCCAGAAGGCACTTCACTTTCCGAGGGGCAAGATGTTGAGAAGCAATTAGATCGATGCCGCTCATTTCGGCCCGATATCGTGGTTTGTGGTTTAGGTTTAGCTAACCCACTAGAAGCAGAGGGAATGACAACCAAGTGGTCGATTGAATTGGTTTTCACACCGATTCAGGGTTTTGATCAGGCTGCTGATTTAGCTGAATTGTTTGCCAGACCTTTAATTCGTCGTACCAAATTAGCTGCATAGAAAGGGATATTTGAAATGCAACTGACCCTGTGGACTTATGAAGGTCCTCCCCATATCGGCGCGATGCGTGTTGCTACGGCGATGGAGAAGGTGCATTACGTATTACACGCTCCGCAGGGGGATACCTACGCTGATTTATTGTTCACCATGATCGAACGGATGAATAAGCGGCCGCCAGTTACTTACACCACGTTTCAAGCGCGTGACTTAGGAGGTGATACTGCTGAGTTATTTAAAGATGCAGCCCGTTCTGCTTATGCGCGCTTTAAGCCTGACTTGTTAATGGTAGGCGCATCGTGTACAGCTGAATTAATTCAAGATGATCCAGGCGGTTTAGCTGCCGCTTTAAATTTATCGGTTCCCGTTTTACCTTTAGAGTTGCCTGCTTATCAGAAAAAAGAAAATTGGGGCGCAGCTGAAACGTTTTATCAAATGGTTAGGTTGCTTGGTAAGGAGTTTGCTTTAACCCCAGGTGAAAAGAGACCAGCACGTGCTGCAGGCATTACTCCGAGCTGCAATATTTTGGGACCAAGCGCTTTGGGATTTCGACATCGCGATGATGTAAATGAAATTCGGAATTTATTGCGTCAAATCGGCGTGCGAGTGAACGTGGTCGCGCCTTTGGGCGCCAGTCCTGCAGATATTCGGCGTTTGCATGAGGCTGATTTCAATATTGTGCTGTACCCCGAGGTGGGCGCTAGTGCTGCACAGTGGATGGCGCGTCATTTTGGTCAGCCGTCTACCAAAATAATCCCAATTGGATTTAATGGCACACAAAATTTCATTAAAGAAGTATGTGAATTAGCTGGAATCTCTTGTGATATCGAGGCGTTAACACGTAAATCACGTGCGCGTTGGTATGCACTATCAGTTGACTCCACTTATTTAACGAACAAACGCGTGTTTATTTTTGGCGATGCTACCCATGCGATTGGTGCAGCCAAAGTAGCCTCAGAAGAGATGGGTTTTCAAGTGGTTGGTCTGGGAACCTACAGTCGTGAGTTGGCACGTGAGGTTCGTGAAGCAGCTACTTCATATGGGATTGAGGCGCTGATTTCAGATGATTATTTAGAAGTAGAGCAACGGATTGCTGAACTCCAACCTGAATTAATTTTAGGTACGCAAATGGAGCGCCATATTGCCAAGCGTTTAAAAATTCCATGTGCTGTGATTTCAGCACCAATCCATGTGCAAGATTTTCCAGCACGCTATTCTCCACAAATGGGTTTTGAAGGCGCCAATGTTTTATTTGATACGTGGGTGCACCCCTTAATGATGGGATTAGAGGAGCATTTAATTGGGATGTTCCGTGGCGATTTTGAATTTCATGATGGCGCTACTCCGTCGCATTTGGGTCATTCGCATGCCCCAGCACCCGCTAACGAGTCTTTGAGACCCGCTTCAAGCGAAGTATCGGAAGTAGTGGCAGCGCAGGCAAATGGCGATCCGGTAGTTGTGGATCTATGGGAACCCGAAGCGCAAAAAGAATTAAACAAGATTCCATTTTTTGTTCGTGGTAAAGCCCGACGCAATACTGAACGTTTTGCCAGTGAAAAAGGCTTACGTTCTATTTCGTTGGAAACGTTGTATGACGCTAAGGCCTATTTTGGCCGTTAACCCTGCTTATTCTAGGAGCGATTAAATGAATGTTGTCAATATTCCAGTTTCAGAAATGAAGGGGCGACGACCTGATGGTGAGGGGAGCGTTCAAGTTCAACTTGATCCCGATCTCAAAATTGGTAAAGCAAAAGTATTTGCAGTGTATGGCAAAGGCGGTATCGGTAAAAGTACTACTTCATCGAATTTATCGGTTGCTTTTTCCAAACTAGGAAAACGCGTGATTCAAATTGGCTGTGATCCAAAGCACGACTCGACTTTTACCTTAACTAAAAAACTGATGCCAACCGTGATTGATGTTTTAGAAAAAGTCGATTTTCACTCCGAAGAATTACGGGTTGAGGATTTTGTTTATGAAGGCTACAACGGCGTTATGTGTGTTGAAGCAGGTGGTCCTCCAGCGGGCACAGGTTGCGGGGGCTATGTCGTCGGTCAGACCGTGAAATTGCTGAAAGAGCATCATTTATTAGATGACACCGATGTCGTGATCTTTGATGTGTTGGGCGACGTAGTTTGCGGTGGATTCGCCGCTCCATTACAGCATGCTGATCGCGCTTTAATTGTTACCGCTAATGATTTTGATTCAATTTTTGCGATGAATCGAATTGTTCAGGCGATTGGGGCTAAAGCAAAAAACTATAACGTTCGTTTGGGTGGAGTGATTGCTAATCGAAGTGCCGCTACCGATCAAATCGATAAATTTAATGACAAAGTAGGCCTAAAGACAATGGCTCATTTTCCCGATTTGGATGTGATTCGTCGCAGCCGTTTGAAAAAGTCCACCTTGTTTGAGATGGAACAGTCTCCTGAGCTAGATAAAGTACAGCAGGAATATTTACGTTTAGCAGCAGCCTTGTGGGCAGGGTCTGACCCATTACCAGCGATACCAATGAAGGATCGCGATATTTTCGATTTGCTTGGTTTTGATTAATTACGGAGTAAGTAAGCGTGTCACAACATTCGTATCTGCAAAAACGAGGTCAGCTTTTAGAGTACTTTGACCGGACCGCAGTTGATGCCTGGGCAAGGTTAACAACGACCGCACCAGTCAGTGGAATTCGGGCGAAAGTTCGGGCGGGGCGAGATGAGATGCGAAATGTCTTGCTGTCGTATCTACCTAAAGATTTAGTGGGGCAACGGGTTTTGGATGCGGGTTGTGGAACCGGAGCATTAGCGGTTGAATTGGCTAAGCGCGGTGCTTGCGTAGTGGCAACGGATCTTTCGCCTACTTTAATTCACTTAGCAAAAGAGCGTTTACCTAAAGACTTAAATGGCGGCAAAATTGATTTTGTCGCAGGCGATATGTTGGATACAAGTTTAGGTAAGTTTGATCATGTGGTGTGTATGGACTCGATGATTCATTACCATCGTACGGATATCGTCGAGGCTTTGTCGGGTTTGGCGGGGCGTACTTCGCAAAGTATTGCATTTACATTTGCTCCCAAAAATATTTTCCTTTCCTCCTTGATCACAGTGGGTCGCTTATTCCCAAGAAGTGACCGTGCTCCCTTTATTCAACCGGTTGGAGAAAAAACCTTAGGTCAGTTATTCATCCAGCAAGCTGATTTTGCAAATTGGGATATTGGCGGCACTCATAAAGTTTCGCGGGCTTTTTATATTTCTCAAGCGATGGTGTTGCGTCGGACATGAATCTAGAAAAGAATCCTTTCCTAAAAATGCGCATCGCGATAAAGCAGTGGGCTCCTAAATTAATGCCTTTTGCAGATGTGGCCTCGGCCGATCTACCTTTAAGTCGCTTGTTGCGATTAGCCTTATTTCAAGTATCGGTGGGTATGGCCACCGTGATGCTGATTGGTACCTTAAATCGGGTAATGATTATTGAATTAGGTTTAAGCGCGGCTTTAGTTGCTGTGATGGTGGCTTTGCCATTGGTGTTTGCTCCCTTTAGGGCGATGGTCGGATTTAAAAGCGATCGTCATCGTTCCTTTTTGGGATGGCGCCGAGTTCCCTATATTTGGATTGGTAGTTGGTTGCAATTTGGTGGTTTGGCGATCATGCCCTTCGCATTGATTTTGCTTTCTGGTGATACAACGTGGCCGGAATGGTTTGCACAGGGCGCTTCTGCTTTAGCCTTTTTATTGGTCGGTGCTGGCATGCAAATTACGCAAACAGCTGGTTTGGCATTGGCTTCCGATATCGCAAAACCTGAATCAAAACCGAGAGTAGTGGCATTGATGTACGTGATGTTATTGCTCGGAATGGTTTTAAGTAGCGTGTTATTTAGTTTTCTTTTAAGTGATTTTTCACCAATTCGTTTAATTCAGGTAGTTCAAGGCGCGGCTGCGTTAACCATGCTGTTAAATTTAATTGCGCTCTGGAAACAAGAAGCTCGTAAACCAAAAAATACCGACCAGCCACTGGCGACACTCAGTTTTAGAGACACTTGGAAACAATTTGCAGCTCAAGGCCGTGTGATTCGTTTTTTAGTGGCTTTGGGCTTGGGGACTGCAGCGTTTGGGATGCAAGATATTATTTTGGAACCGTATGGTGCTGAAGTATTGAAGCTATCCGTAAGCGAAACAACGACTTTAACCGGATTAACGGCGATCGGTGCTTTATTGGCATTCGCCATAGCAGCGCGCTATTTAAATCGCGCGATTGATCCCCATCGGCTCGCTGCTTTTGGGGTTTTGTTTGGCATCGTTGCGTTTACGTGCGTGATTTTTTCAGAACCTTTGTTATCACCTAATTTATTTCGTTTAGGCGCCTTTTTAATTGGTTTTGGAGGCGGTTTATTTTCTGTCAGTACATTAGCTACCGCAATGGGCTTTGAGTCTCTTGGCATGAATGGTTTGGTATTGGGTGCTTGGGGTGCAGTGCAGGCAAGCGCCGCTGGAGTTGCGATTGCATTAGGCGGAATTATTCGTGATGCGGTTTCTAGCTTGGCGGTATCAGGCGCATTAGGAAGTGTCTTAGAGTCATCTGCAACCGGTTATAGCTTTGTGTATCACATTGAAGTGTATTTATTGTTTGCAACCCTAATTGCAATCGGACCTTTAGTGGTTGTAAAGAAAAAATCGCAATTAGATTCAGAGGTAGTTTTAGTCTAGCTGAATTTTTAAGCTAGGTTTTATTGATAAGGAGAGTGGATTATGGCAACTGGAGCAATCACCGATTACCTTGATGTAGCGCAATTAGCCTTGTATGCATTTTGGGTGTTTTTTGCCCTCTTAGTTTATTACCTCACGATTGAAAGTAAACGTGAGGGTTTTCCTTTGGAGTATGACTCGGGAAATAAAGTCAGGCGAGCGGCAGGTTTAGCAGGCATGCCAGCACCAAAAACATTTAGAACAAAATACGACGGTGATGTTACGGTTCCGCGCGATGAGCCTCTAGAGCGTTTGAAAGCTCAGCCTGCACGTTTAAATGGTTCGCCAATTGAGCCGCTAACGGATGCTCCTTTAGCCGATGGTATTGGACCGGGCGCGTATGCGAATCGGATGGATGTTCCAGATCGTCATGTTGATGGAAGCCCACGCATTAAGCCGATGCGTTTATTGCCTGGTTTTAGTATTGCCAAACAAGATACCGATCCGCGTGGCTTAAGTGTGGTTGGTGCTGACGGCGTTCGGGGCGGCTCTGTAAAAGAGGTTTGGGTCGATAGCATGGAACTGATGATTCGATACTTTGAGATTGAAACCAGCGCTGAATTTGGTGGGCAGCGCGTCATGTTGCCAATGAATTTTTGTCGGGTAGGAAGAAAAAATATTTCCGTACAAGCTATTTTAGGTAAGCAGTTTGCTGGTGTTCCTACTTTAAAAAGCAATGAACAAATTACCTTGTTAGAAGAGGAAAAGGTCATGGCTTACTACGGAGCGGGAACTTTGTATGCTACGCCTGAGCGGAAAGAGCCTCTGCTGTGAAGCCATACCAAGCACCTGAACACGAATTTGAAGCTGTACCGGGTTTGCCAGAGCCATTACCGCTTGGTGAGTCGATTTTGTGGCAAGGTAGTCCAGAGTGGCGCTCGGTTGCTCGGCACGTCTTCCATTTGCATTGGTTGGCAATTTATTTTGCTGTGCTTTTGCTGTTTAAAGCAATTTCGGTGACGAATGCTGATGGTGGTTGGGCGCAAGAGTGGAGCGGTTTCGTTTGGGCCTTGGTGGTTTCACTGGCCGCTTTAATCATGGTTGCGGCTTTTGCATATTGGACTGCGAGCACGGCGATGTATACCTTAACTTCACGCCGTTTAGTGATGCGGATCGGCATTGTTTTAAGTATTACTTTTAATTTGCCATTAAAGCGTTTGGCTCAAGGCGGTTTTCATGTATACAAGGATGGCAGCGCTGATATTCCTTTAAAGCTGATGGATGAGGATAAGATCCCCTTTATTCATTTATGGCCGCATGCACGTCCTTGGCGCTTGGCTCACCCCGAACCGATGATTCGTTGTGTTCCTGATGGTGCAAAGGTAGCCAAATTGCTAGCAGAAACTTGGGCAAGCGTTAATCAAGTTAATTTATCCAGTTCGGTAATGCCTGTGAAGCAAGCCTCGTTGAACGGCTCGGCAGATCAGCAAGCGGGAGTCCAGGCAGCATGAATACCCCAACTCCGAATCCAGTATTTTCTAAAGGCGCCCAGTATTCGATGCTGGCTTTAGTGGCAATTAGTTTATTTTCAGTTTGGATGGTGAGGCAAAGTGGCGCTGATATTCGTGAGCCCGATGCTCCCGTAACCCAATTACGCGAACTGCGTTTTGAAGATCGACCCGATGGATCGATTGCGGTCATCGATTATTCAACTAATCGACAAATCGATAGCGTAGTTGGTGAGGCGGGCTTTGTAAGAGGCGCATTACGATCGATGGCACAAGAGCGCAAACGACGCAATCTAGATGATTCGAAACCTTTCGAAGTGATCGCACACCAAGATGGACGAGTCACTCTCTCTGATCCAGCGACTGGTCGCAGGATTGATTTAGAAGCATTTGGCCCGCGTCACTCAAGCCATTTTGTCCGTTTATTAACTTTAAATACGAATCAGATCAAGTAATTGTGAATTGAGGATATGGTGATGGAAAAAAATATGGAAAGCGCTGAAAGTTTGTTAAAGGGGCAGATTCCTTCTGCTGGAACAATCAACGAATCGACTAAAGCCGCTTTAGAAGATGCCGTTTTAAGCCCTCGTTTTTATACGACGAATTTTGCCGAAATTGATCAAGTCAAAATTGACTTATTGCGTCGAGAATGGGATGTTCTGATGGCTGAATTTGCCGCAGATAAAAATGCTGATCATTTTCAGCGGCCAGCCGACATGGATAAAGATTATTCCAAAATTAATCCTGAGTTATACGATGAATTCGTTGATTTTTTAATTAGTTCGATTACGTCCGAGTTCTCGGGCTGTATTTTGTATGCCGAAATTAAGCGAAAAGTAAAAAATCAGGATATGAAAGATTTATTTGGTTATATGGCGCGCGATGAAAGTCGTCATGCTGGTTTTATTAACCAATGGCTTAAAGATTTTAATATCGGGATTGACTTGGGGTTTTTAGCTAAATCTAAAAAATATACGTATTTCAAACCTAAATTTATTTATTACGCTACGTATTTGTCGGAAAAGATTGGTTATGCCCGCTACATCACTATTTTCCGTGAGTTAGAGAAAACGCCTGAATTGCGTTTTCATCCGATTTTTTTATGGTTTGAACGATGGTGCAATGACGAGTTTCGTCACGGCGAAGCCTTTGCATTAATCATGCGAGCCAACCCGAAACTGTTAAGCGGTATTAATAAATATTGGATTCGTTTCTTTACATTAGCGGTCTATGCGACGATGTATGTGCGCGATCATTCGCGGCCCCAGCTTTATCGGGCGATGAATATTTCACCTACGGATTACGATAAAAAAGTATTGCGTATTACGAATGAAATTACCAAGCAAGTATTTCCAGTGATGTTGAATTTGGATGACCCTCGTTTTTACATCTATTTAGAGCAAATGTTGGCTTTATTTCAAAAGATGGATGTTTACAAAAAGAAGGGCGGTTTGTTAGCCAAAGTAATGGTTCCGCTTTTAGGTGTTCGGGTTGGTCTAGTGTTTGTGAAAACCTATTTCTTGCCCGTGATTAGCAATGAACTTCCAGCTGATGTTCGAATGGCGCCGAGTTGGTAAATCAAGTATATGAGTTTTAATACTTTTTTCTGGCCGATTATTTACACCATCTTTGCATGGTGGTTTGGTACGGGAATTATTTTGCTTTTAAATCAACGGCATCGCTCTACCTATCAAGCTACTTTTTGGATGAGTGGCTTAGTCATGCTGTTTGCCTTGCTAGGCCTAAAAACGAGCGCTAACTTAACTTCGGTTGCCGGTGCTTATTGCGGCTTCACTTGTGCACTCTTGGTATGGGCGTGGCAGGAAATCGGTTTTTTATTGGGTTTTATTACAGGGCCGAGAAGGGTGGCCTGTCCAGAGGGTTGTCGCGGTTGGAAAAAAGCTTGGTATGCATTTCAGACCATTGCCCATCATGAGCTTGCCTTAATTATTTTAGCCGTCGCGATTGTTACGGTCACTTGGGGTGGTTCGAATTTAATTGGTTTATGGACTTTTTTAATTTTGTGGGTAATGCGACAAAGTGCCAAGCTCAATGTTTTTTTCGGCGTACTAAATTTGAATGAGAAATTTTTACCCGTTCACCTTAAATATATTCATACTTATTTCACATGCAAGACAATGAATCCGCTGATGCCAATCTCAGTCATGGTCGCCATGTTATTTGCGGTGCCCTTATGGCAGAACGTATTTGCGGAGGGTGCGGGACCTTATCAAATAGCTTCTTCAGCTATTTTGGGAACCTTACTGTCATTAGCGATCGTAGAGCATATCTTGATGGTCTTACCAATGTCAACGGAGCGATTGTGGAAATGGGGACTACGGTAATCAGCACATCTCCGCAAAGAAAATGGCCAAAACCCTCGGCCATTTTGGAATTGCTGAAACCAATTACTTGGTTTCCGCCGATGTGGGCTTTTGCTTGTGGGGTGATTGCATCAGGCATTCCATTGCAAAATCGTTGGCATGTATTAATTGCTGGAGTTATTTTGGCAGGTCCGATGGTGTGTGCTTCAAGTCAGGCGGTGAACGATTGGTTTGATCGTCATGTCGATGCGATCAATGAGCCTCAGCGCCCCATTCCATCGGGAAGAATTCCTGGACAGTGGGGTTTATATATCGCTATTATTTGGAGTGCCTTAGCGCTGGTATTGGGCTGGCTCATTAGTCCATGGGCTTTTGCGGCAACTTTAATGGGTGTTGCTCTGTCATGGGCCTATAGCATGCCGCCATTTCGCTTAAAGCAAAATGGTTGGTGGGGAAATGCTGCCTGCGGAATTTCTTATGAAGGACTCGCTTGGTTTACTGGTTCGGCTGTGATGTTAGGCGATACTTTTCCAGCTTACCCAGCGGTTATTTTGGCATTGCTCTATAGCATTGGTGCTCATGGAATTATGACATTGAATGATTTCAAGGCAATTGACGGCGACCGTCAAATGGGTGTGCGTTCCTTACCCGTGCAATTAGGCGTTCAGGGCGCAGCGCTGAATGCATGTGCCATGATGATTCTGCCGCAAGTTGGCGTGGTGGGTTTCTTATTATCGGCTGGTGCTGTTTGGCATGGGTTAGCAGTGCTTGGTCTGATTCTGGGGCAACTCATCATGATGCGTTATTTTTTGCAAGATCCGATTCAACGCGCACTCTTTTTAAGTGGTTTTGGAGTACCTTTGTTTGTTAGTGGCATGATGGTCAGTGCTTTTGCAGCGAGGTCTCTATGAACAGCACTCCACTTACTTGGCTGCAAATCGCGCGTCTTGGGCTTGTACAGGCATCCTTGGGTGCGGTTGTGGTTTTAACGACCTCGGTCTTAAATCGGGTGATGGTGATTGAGCTGGCTTTGCCTGCCATATTGCCTGGGATCTTAGTGGCTTTGCATTATTTAGTGCAATTTGTCCGTCCGCGCATGGGTTTTGGCTCGGATCAAAGTGGCAGATCAACTCCTTGGATTCAGGGCGGGATGATCGTCTTGGCGATAGGCGGCATTGTGGCCGCACTCGCTGTCCAGATGATGGCAGAAAATTTAGTTTGGGGGATCGCTCTTGCCACTCTTGGTTTTTTAATGATTGGTTTAGGGGTAAGCGCGAGTGGTACGGCCTTGCTGGTATTACTTGCTAAGCGTGTCGATGAGAAACGCAAGGCTGGTGCAGCCACCTGCGTATGGATCATGATGATTATGGGTTTTGCGATTACTGCAGGCACTACCGGGCGCTTATTGGATCCATTTAGCTTTGAGCGCTTGGTTCTGATTTCAAGTAGCGTTTCCGTTTTGGCAATTTGCTTTAGTTTTTTAGCCTTGCGTGGCTTAGAGCCAAGACCAGCTTTGGGTGATAGTTTAGAGAAAAAAGTAGATGTTAATCAAGCGCGTTTAACGTTTCGCGAAGCGGTGAACGAAGTCTGGCAGGAGAGTACAGTAAGGCGCTTTACCTTATTTGTATTTGTTTCGATGCTGGCTTACAGTTCGCAAGATTTAATCTTGGAGCCTTTCGCAGGGACTGCTTTTGGTTTTACTCCAGGTCAAACGACTAGTTTGTCTGGTTTACAACATGCAGGCGTTCTGTGCGGTATGTTGCTGTGTGGTTTTGTGACTAGTAAAAGTAAAAATCCGAATCTAGCTTCGTTGCGGTATTGGACCGTTGGCGGATGTTTAATTTCTGCATTCGCCATGTTTGGCTTAGTGATGTCGGGAATCATTGGTCAGGACTGGCCATTCTTAAGCACCGTATTTATTTTGGGCCTTGCTAATGGCGCCTTTTCAATTGCCGCCATCGGCTCAATGATGCAATTTGCTGGCATTGGTAAGGAAAAACGCGAAGGTGTTCGCATGGGCGTATGGGGTGCTTCACAAGCGATTGCTTTTGGTATGGGTGGCTTAGTTGGTACAGCCGCTAGCGATATTGCGCGTTTGATTTTAGGTGATCCAGTTGCCGCTTATGCCACCGTCTTTTTTATCGAAGCCATCTTATTTATTTTTTCAGCGTTTTTATCTTTTAATATTCGTCCGGTGGAGCGTCTTACGCAAAGCCCACAAAGAAGCCTGCCTACTCAAGGCAGTTTAATTTCCAATGGAGGTTAGGTATGCAGACCCAGCTTAATTCACTAGAGACTTTTGATGCCGTGGTAGTGGGCGGCGGCCCGGCTGGCGCCACCGCAGCCGGCGATTTAGCTAAATTAGGCCATAAGGTGATGTTGCTTGATCGAGCTGGGCGGATTAAGCCCTGTGGTGGCGCAATTCCACCTCGCTTAATCAAGGATTTTGAAATTCCAGATGAGTTACTGGTTGCTAAAGCAAAATCGGCAAGGATGGTATCCCCGAAAGATAATCGCGTTGATATTCCGATTGACGGTGGTTTTGTCGGCATGGTTGATCGCGATCAATTTGATGAGTGGTTACGTGCGCGTGCTGCAACTGATGGCGCAGTTCGTCAAACCGGTATTTTTGAAAAAATCACACGCGATACCGATGGCACTGCAATCTTGCATTACCTCGTACGGACCCCGAATCGGTCACAACCCGATCAAAGTTTTGCGGTTCGCGCTAAAACGATTATTGGCGCTGACGGTGCTAAATCAGGTGTAGGGCGACAGGCCATCCCCGGCGCCAAGGATGTTGATTACGTCTTTGCATACCACGAAATTGTGCGCGTTCCTGAGAAGCCGCCGATTGGTTTTGATGGTACGCGATGCGATGTGTTTTACCAGGGAACGATTTCCCCTGATTTTTATGGTTGGATTTTTCCGCATGGGAACACCATGAGTATCGGCACGGGAAGCGCGGACAAAGGATTTTCTTTGCGCAGTGCGGTGGGTCGTTTGAAGGAGTTAACGGGATTAGAAAATGTTGAGTTATTAAGGCATGAGGGCGCACCTTTGCCAATGAAGCCCCTAAAGAAATGGGATAACGGACGCGATGTTGTTTTGGCAGGGGATGCTGCAGGAGTGGTTGCACCCGCATCGGGCGAGGGAATTTACTATGCCATGTATGGCGGACGATTGGCCGCTGAATCAGTCCATGAATTATTAGAAACCGGTAATGGCAAAGCACTCGCTAAGGCTCGTAAACGTTTTATGAAAGAACATGGAAAAGTATTTTTGGTTCTGGGAATCATGCAGTATTTTTGGTATGGTACCGATAAGCGCCGTGAGCGTTTTGTAAAAATGTGCGAGGACAAAGATGTGCAACGCCTCACTTTCGAATCGTATATGCACAAAAAATTAGTGCGCCGCGATCCTTTGGCTCATGTGAAAATTTTCATCAAGGACACGGCGCATCTTCTTGGCTTTGCGAAGGTATGAGTAAAAGTATCAAGTTCGATCGCCATAAACCTACTTTTTTTGCGCTGGCATGGGGAGTGATTCTTTCAATATCAGGCGCTCAGGCTACTTTACTGGATAGCTGGTATTTCAATTTAGTTCAGCCCGCTTGGAAACCGCCTGATTGGTTATTTGGCCCGATGTGGTCGACTATTTTTATTTGTGCCGGCATAGCTTTTGTGCTGGCATGGAATCGCGGCCCTTCAAAACAGGCTTTGCGGTATTTAATTATTTTATATATTGTTAACGGGACTTTTAATTTGGTGTGGAGTTTAATTTATTTTCGTCTGCATCGACCCGACTGGGCTTTAATTGAGGCCTTTGGTCTATGGGCTTCGGTTTTGGCAATTATTTTGGCAGTGCGTTCTTATTCGATTAAATCAGCTTGGCTTATGTCGCCGTATTTAATTTGGGTTTCCATTGCGATTGTCTTGAATTGGGAAACCGTCAAATTGAATGGACCATTTTCTTAGTGGGATGATCGACTCTTCAATAAAAAAGGTCAGCTAATGCTGACCTTTTGATTGATCGAAATAAGATTAAGCGAGGCTATCGGCCCAAATATTACGCGCCCAACCCCAAGCATAAATCCCCTCTAAAACACTGGGCTCAGGGGATAAACCACCTGAACCAGGGACGGTTTTAAATGTTTTCTCAGCGGCATTGTATTGATGAACGCTAGCAACATGAACCACTTTACGAGCATCGATAAAGCTATAGCAGGTATTGGTCAGAACGGGCGCAGGGTTGATATCCCAACCATTTAATTCGGCAACAATTGCTGCAGCTGCCACTTTGGCATGGGAGTTTGCCATATGGCCTGATTTAGGCATTAAGGGTGCTACTTGAATTGAATCACCTAGCACATGAATATCTTTAATTGCGGTTGATTCAAAGTTAAGGTAGTTCACATTAGCCCAACGTCCATTGGCATTTGCAACGCCTGTGTTGACTGCGATTTCACCAGCCCGCATCGGCGGCAAAATATTCAGCACATCGGCTTTGACATCTTCTTGGACATCAAATTTAATGGTTTTAGTTTTTGCATCAATCGCAGTGACATTGTATTTGGGGCGATATTCAATCATGCCGGGATACTCTTCTGCCCATGCTTTTTTAAATAGACCTGCTTTTGAAACTACATCTTGATTGGCATCCAAAATCAATACTTTTGATTTTGGTTTGTTTTTCTTAAAGTAGCTGGCCACTTGGCAAGCGCGTTCGTAAGGCCCAGGGGGGCAGCGGTAAGGGGCTTCTGGAATACTCAGAGCGTAAACACCACCATCATTCATAGCGGCTAACTGTTTATGCAAGGTAATGGTTTCTGGACCGGCTTTCCAGGCTTGGACGGTTACACCCATTTGATTGGCTTGGCTTAACCCTTCTACCTTATCCATCATCATACTAATGCCAGGAGATAAAACTAATTTATCAAATTTAAGAGTAGCTCCAGAGGCTAATTTTAAAGTTTTCTTCTGTCCATCAATCGAGGCAACACTATCCTTAATTAATTTCACACCATGACGTTTTTGAAGATTGTCATAGGGCGAGGTAATTTCAGAAATGGTTCTTGAGCCGCCAATCACTAAATTGGAGAGCGGGCAAGAAATAAATTCGGCATTGGGCTCAATTAAGGTGACTTTAGCGGTATTGTTTGAAAAAAGTCGCAGGTATTTGGCGGCAGTTGCTCCGCCGTAGCCTCCACCCACCACCACAATTTCCGCATTGGTCAGATTGGCTGCACGACCAATTGCAGGATAGGCAGCAAGTACACCTAAAGTGGCAGCGCTTTGACTTAAAAAGTGACGACGATTCATATCAGTTCCCCTGAATTATTTCTTGCCGAGTAGATTGGCAATGGTTTGTAGTTGGTCATCGCTGTAGCCTTTGGCTAACTGCGGCATGATGGTGCCTTCTCGGGCACCGCTCTTAAACGCCTTTAATTGGGTCAACATCTGTTCACTACTTAAGGTATTGATCATGGGCATGCCGCCATTTTCAACACCCTTACCGTCTGTGCCGTGGCAATTAGCGCAAGTAGCAGCTAAACCGCGTTGATATAGATCTTGCGCATGGTTGCTTTGTGCCAGAGCGCTTGAAGCAAGCGGAGGCATTAGCAGACTAGTCACTAGTACGGTAAGTCGAAGGGTATTTTGGCTTAATTTCATTTTTAGACCTTTGCTACACAAAATGGAATGGATATCTTACTTAAATACTGAGCAAACTAAGGTAAAAACAAGGATTCTGCTTAGATTGATTACTCATAATCATATAACCCCCATCGGTTTAATGGGCTATGGTTTTCCCTTATATTGTGAGCGGTATTAATTTAGCTAGAGCACTTCGTTAAACTAACTCAATGCAACCCAAATTTACTATTCGTGCTGGCTTAGTTTGTCTTGTATTGGCTGTTGTTGCTTATGTTTATGGCGTGGATAGTCGTTTTGCCCCTAAAAACGGGGATGAGTATCCGTATGCCCATATTGTGCGTTTGACCTCTGCTGCGGGGTCCTGGCTTCCCCTGCAATCGGAGATGTTGGGCGTTAAGAACACCAAGCCACCTTTATTATTTTGGCAGGGCATGGTCTCTACCGATTGGGGTAAGCAATGGTCTTTGCAGCAATTGCGTATTCCCAGTTTGATTTACACCGGACTCACAGCGCTTTTGTTGTTTTTTTCGCTTTGGAAAATATCCAAACAGATTCAAGTGGGCTTATTGGGCGCAGTTTTATGGCTTTCCTTTTTTGCAACGTATCGCTATGGCAGACCCTATTTAGCTGATCCACCAGAAGTATTTTGGTTATCACTGCCTTTTTTTGGGCTGCTCATTTTAGGTAAGCCCGCCTTTCAATCAAAATTTATTTTTCCTTTTTTTGCCGCCATTGCCCTTGGTTTTGGTTTGCTTTATAAATCGTTTGCTTACGTAGTACCCGCTTGTTTAGTTTTGAGTGTTTGGTATTGGCGAGTGAATACTGGCGGCACGTTTGGTTTTATTAAACAGGATTTATTAAAAGTACTTGGGATTGGAGTTTTGTCCTTGGGAATCTTTGCTTTGTGGTTTGTGGTCGATCCCAACCCAACAGCCATCTGGAACGAATTTATTCTTGGCGAGAATGTGGGCAAATTTGAGGCCCGCTCGAGCAACTATTTACAGGATTTCATATGGGGTGGCGATAGCGTTGGCATGTTATGGGTGACGTCCATTGCCAATACGGGCTTTTTATTCTTTACAACGCTCGCTATGTTGTATGGTGCCGTTCGCTATCGAAAATCCAGCAAGGGTGAGGAAAGTTTACTTTGGATTTGGATTCTGATTTTTTTTATTGTATTTAGTTTGCCTAGTCAGCGATCAGCCCGCTATCTATTACCGGTGATGCCAGCAGTCGCTGCTTTAATTGCCTTGCATTGGCAACAATTAGGGGTTTGGAGTTTTCGGCTTGCATTATTTCTGCAGATTTTGATTTTGATTACTCTCGCTTGGCTGGCTTGGAATTTACAAACGGGTTTTGTTGGCGATGGCAATCTAACTTGGTCTTATCCTTTATGGCATTGGGGAGCGACGGTAGGGGCCTTGATTCTATTGATGATTGGTCTATGGCATGCCCCATGGAGTAAATCAATTGCTTTGCTGGGTTGCTTTATTTGTTATGGGGCATTAAGCAGTAGCCTAATGCCTTTAGATCAACAATTGGGGCGGTTTACTTCAGATACGATTAAGGCGGTACAGGGTAAAACAGTTTGGTTTCCTTGTGACTTTCGCGCCAAAGATGAAGAGTATCGATTATTGTTGCCGGGTGCAACTATTCACGGCTATCCTGCAAACCAGGTCAATCAGGGCGAGCAATTAGCAAGGACCTATCCCTTTTTTGCCACGCAAACTCCATTGAATGCATCCCCGCCAGTTTGCGACGCTTGTTTTATTTTAGGCAGTCGGGTTGAGATGCGGGCACGGCATAGCGATGCTGAAATTAAATCGATGTTATTAGGCAAGGTGAGCGAGAATCTGTTTGTCAGAGAGTATTTAATTTTTTCCCCAAATGCTAAAACTGATCTAGCAGTTTTTCAAAAAAACAGTTGCCGTTAAACTACCCAAATTAATCTATCAAAGAATTTTTTTAATGCGAATTTTTGCTGCCATTGTCCTTATTGCTGCTTTGATATTCGCATACGTGCGCATTGATCAAAGACCTGCGTGGAGCTCGTTTCTGATGAGCGATTCAGTGCCTGCTGAGATGGTTGAAAATGCAGATAAAAATACGTCCACTAAAAAGAATTTGAAGGGCGAGAGTGTAAAAAATGAGGCTTTGTCGTTTCATACCGATTGGGTCTCGGATAGCGGGCTTGCCTCGGTTCACGCCGCCTCTAGCATTATTTTGCAAGACGGTAAGTGGCGAGCCTTTTGGTTTGCAGGCAGTCGCGAGGGCGCCAGTGATGTCGTCATTCAAAGCGCTTTGTTTGATCCCGTCAATAAAATTTGGTCTGATATGAGCGTGGTTGTAAATCGCCAAACAATCCAAAAAAGTTTGGGTCGCTCTATTTCTAAAATTGGTAACCCATTACCAGTTCGAGCAAACGATGGACGCTTGCAACTTTATTTTGTTACTGTTTCAATTGGGGGTTGGGCTGGAAGTTCGATTAGTGTGATTGAGTCATGGGATGACGGTGTTACTTGGGGCCCTGCAAGGCGTTTGATTACCTCACCCGTATTCAATTTAAGCACTCTAGTAAAAGCGCCTGCCTTCGCTTTTCAAGACGGTACTATTGGCTTGCCGGTTTATCACGAATGGGTTGGTAAGTATGGTGAGTTTTTGCGTTTGCAAACAAGCGAGCATGGCGTTGAGCTAATTGATAAGCGGCGCATGTCGTCTGGAAGAGGAACCTTGCAGCCGATTATCCTAATTCGCAATCAACAAAGTGCCGATGCTTATTTTCGTCAAGCTCGGTCACAAGGGCCAAAAAAAGTAACGGCCAGTCATACGGTCGATGCAGGACAATCTTGGCAACTCGGTTCCGACTTGGAGGTTCCCAATCCAAATTCAGCGATTGCTGGCCTTACTTTATCGAATCAGACGCGTTTGTTGGTATTAAATGATTTGGATGAAGGTCGGCATCGTTTAGTCATGATGGCTTCTTGGCCCCAGAATCTCAGCGACAAAGAAAACACAGTTTTAAGTTATGGCCCGTGGCGCGTCGTTCAAATATTAGAAGACGATAGTGAAAGTACCGCCAATACCAAGCAAGAATTTTCTTATCCCTATTTGGCTCAGTCCAATCAAGGTGATGTACTTCTACTGTATACCTGGAATCGGAAGCGTATTCGTGAAGCCTATTTTCCCGCCGCTGAATTACGTTCCTATTTAGCGAGGCAAGCTTTGCTCGTTCCTGACACCATGCCGCCAGAAGGAAAATAAGAGATGACCCATTTTTTTACTTGGTTAGCATTATTTGAAATCTCGATTGTTTCGGTAGCGAGTCTTTTCTATCTTGGAAAAATAAGCCTCGATTGGCACCTTCGAGGAATGAAGCCAACCCTCATTTTTATATTCTTATCAGTACTCATGCTAATTCCTTTTGGGTCCTCCGAAATTCCTTTAGCGGCTTATGTGAGAGGAGTGACTGGCGATTTATCGGTAATTAGTTACTTGCTCATCTTGAATTTGTTGCTTGGAACAAAAGCGCGCTTAGCTTTATTAACGCCTTATTTATTCGTCTGCATGGGATTATGTTTTTATCCTTTTGCATTAGGGCTTAGCATGTTTGATCCTTATGCATGGGGTTATGGTGACCGCGGTTTTGTTCTTATAGTCCTTGCGATTGGCTTGCTTTATTTAATCTTGCGCCACCCGTGGGAAACCTGTTTATTTTCTTTTGCGGTGATTGCGTGGGCCTTGCATTGGCATGAATCGAATAATTTATGGGACTATATTTTGGATCCCTTCCTTTTCTTTTGGGCGATCGGAATTTCTTTACGTTGGTCTATTTCGGGTAGGCGAGAGCCCAAGGTGACTTATCGTATCCAGCGCCGCGGACTGTTTAGACCAGGTTAGTGATTGCGTCTACGCAGGAAATAAAAATCAGGAACAAAAATCAGCAATAAAAAACCGACTTTTAGAAAAACTCGTTTGAGTTTCTTTTTAAAGTCGGTTTATTAGCTTGGCTAATTAAATAAAGCTGGAATATTCGCTTTGCGAATTAATCTGGAATATTCGCTTTGCGAATAATGGGACCCCAACGATTAATTTCAGCATCGAGATGAGTCTTTAAGGATTCAGCAGTCACTTTTGACATTGGTACGATATCGATGTTTGAATCATCTAAGCGTTTTTTCACATCAGGATCAGTTAAGGCTTTTTTAAGAGCAACGGTGATCTTGTCGAGAATCGGTTTAGGGGTACCTTTAGGTGCGTAAACACCGTGCCAAACTTTCACATCAAATCCCTTTAAGCCTTGCTCATCGATAGTGGGAACATTAGGTAAGGCTGAGAGGCGTTTTGGGGTGGTGACTCCATAAACTTTAACGCGATTGTCTTTAATATAGGGAATCGTTTGGGTGGTTTGGTCGCAAAGAATATCGACTTGACCGCCCAATAAATCGGTCAGCGCAGGTCCAGTTCCTTTATAAGGAATGGTAGTAACACGCACACCTAAACGGCTTTGGAAAATTAAACCGCATAATTGAGAAACTGCTCCTGGACCAGCATTGGCCATCGTTACCTTATCTTTATTTGCTTTAATGTAGGCTTCTAATTCTTTAAAGTTATTAGGAGGGAAATTTTTCCGACCTAATAGAACCATCGGCACATCGGCAACTTGACCAATGTATTCAAAATCCTTCATTGGGTCATAAGGTAATTTGTCATAGAGTGCAGGTGCCGTTGCCATTCCCATGTGGTGAATAAAAATCGTATAGCCATCCGGCGCGGCACGCGCTACTTTGGTGGCAGCAATGGTTCCGCCAGCGCCTAATACGTTTTCAACCACAACGGATTGGCCTAAGGATTTACCCATCGGGACCGCAATCAGGCGCGCCACTGAATCAGTAGGTCCGCCAGCAGCAAAAGGCACCACCAGATTAATTGGTTTGCTTGGGTATGCATCGGCTTGAGCATTCAATGCTAAGAGAGCTAAAGCACTTGCGAGAAAACTATTTAATAAAGTGGTTGCCACAGAAATTCGGGTTTTGAATTGCATGATTGATCTCCAGTTCAGACTAGGGCTTATTTTGCCACCAAGTTAGAAAATCGTTCAAACAGCTTATTTAGCCCTTGTCGGCATGGCTTAGGATTCGTTCGGCAATTAACACTACTGGGTGATCAACCATTTTTCCATCGACCCGAACCGCTCCGCCACCGGCTTCTTGACTGGCTTTAATGACTTTTTTTGCCCATTCTATTTCGCTCAAACTGGGCGCAAAAACAGCTTTGACGGCATTCACTTGTTTGGGGTGAATGCATAATTTTCCGCCAAAACCGAGTTGTTTGGCACGTAAGGCATCGGCTTGAATGCGAGCAATATCATCGGTAGAGGGGGTAACCCCATCAATTGGGGGCGCGATTTGTGCTAGACGTGAAGCCAACACAATCTGATAACGGGCATAGTTCAATTGACTTTCTTGCTCATCGCATTGCATCCCCAAATCAGCTTGTAAATCGAGATTACCTAAAGCAAGGCGGAGTACTTGATTTGAGTTTGCAATGGATTGAATTTGATCAAGACCAATAGCGGTTTCAATCATGGGAATCAGCGCGGTGTTACTCAAGGTTTGCGAGATACCATTTATTTGATCAGCTGATTCGCTTTTGGGAATGAGCAGATAGGCCACATTGAGTTCTTTTGCTAATACTAAATCGGCCGCGTAAAAAGAGGTACTTGGGGCATTGCAGCGAATCACTAAGCGAGCCTTCTGGTCCGGCGTAAACGAATTCCAAGCTTGGCGGATTTGATGACGTGCCTGCTCTTTTTCATCAGGACCAACCGCATCTTCCAAACAAATGATCACACCCGCAGCTCCTGTATCGAGCGCCTTGATGTAGCGTTCTGGGCGATTTGCGGGTACAAATAAAAAATGCGTGGCAAAGCTGAGCTTGAGTGGCATTTTCATTTCGATTCCAAAATAGAAGTCAGTTGTTTTGCTGAGCGTATCTTGAATAATCGATCAATCGCACTCGCCATTTCTGTTGGGCTTGCTCCGCCGCTATAAGCAGCGAGACGTTGGGCTTTTTCAGTAATCTCGTCGCGTGATAGAGTATTGCCAGGATCCCCTTTAGGTTCGTCGACTCTAGCTTCAAGGCAACGACCATCTTGTAGATATACTTTTACTTTACCGATCCAGCGTTGGGGATAAGCTTGATCTACTTCGGGGTCTAAGGTCATGACAACGCGATCTCGTAAATCTTGTATCAATTCATCTTGAAAATGATCAGCAAATTCTTTGAGGCCAGCAAAGTGGTATTGCGCAATTAAAGCTAAAACCGTGCCCATAGAAAATTTCGATTGATGGACTGTGCTGGGATTAGTAACTGGACCCAAGACATCAATAGCGCCTTGATGGACTAAGGCCTCAATGGTTTTAATCGCTTCAATTTGAACGTGATTTTCTTGAAGCACTTTTAAAAGCGCGTCGGCTGCAGGATGAGTATGTCGACACGAGGCGTGATATTTAAAGGAGGTTTCGGCAGTGCACCAACGCGTTCCAAGACCTTCTATCAATTTATTCGGGTTGGCGTCGCTGGACATACCAGCCGCTAAGCCTTGCGGCCCTTCTAATATATGCTTAGCACCCGTAAAGCCAGCGGCAGCAATATACGCCGACATTAAGCCAGTAGCAGAGGCATGCGCGGTATGAAGTTGCTTAGAATCGGCTGCATCACGTAAGAATTCCCATAAACCGGCTGATTGGGTTCCTGCAGAACCAAACGCATGCAGCATTTGTTCGGGGTTTAGTTGAAGAAGACGCCCAACCGCTGCCGCTGCTGCCAAAGTCCCTGCAGTACCGGTGGTATGAAATACTTTGTAGTGCGAACGACCTAAAAATTCACCGACCCGAATTCCTACTTCGTAACCCACAATCGAAGCTAGTAATAATTCTTCACCACTTAGCCCTTTGGCTTGCGCGGTGGCTAAGGCAGCAGGAAAAACAATGGTGGCAGGATGAAAGACCGAGCCATTGTGAACATCATCTTGTTCGGCAACATGCGATGCAGCCGCGTTTGCCAATGCCGCTAAATAGGGACTGGAGCTGGTGCGCAAGACAATGATTTCAGATTGTCCAGAGATGGCATTGGTAGCGAATAGGGGTCCCATCGATTGCGCAAACTGAGCCATGATTTCAACCGGCCTAGCCCCTTTACCGCCAACTGCTGAGCCAAACCAGTCGACGAGTAAATCTTCGATTCGACGAATTACCGACTCGGGCACATCGTTGAGTTGCAGTTGTGATGCAAAGGTGGCTAATTCTAAGGAGTAATGAGGAAGAGATGGCATAGGAGAGGTGTGTGTTCTTAAGCCAAGACTGCACTGGCTTGCATGGTGAGGTAGTTTTCGTGGTCTTGCGCCCAAATGCTTAGTGTTTTATCGTTTCCTTCTGTTTTGGCCTTAACTTGAAATGTATTGATATCAAAAGTTGGACGAACTGCACGAAATTCAAATGACTTTAAATGGCATCCAGCAATACTTTGTCGGACCAAGTCGACCAATAAAGTCGCAATCAAGGGCCCATGAACAATTAAACCAGGGTAGCCTTCAATTTCAGTAACGTAGCTACGATCGTAATGAATGCGGTGACCGTTAAAGGTGAGAGCAGAGTAGCGAAATAATAAAACCGGATCGGGGTGAATTGTTTTTCCCCATACAGCTTCTTGAGGGGCCGCCGTGGGCTCGGGTGTTTTTTCATTAGCTACTGCGGCAGCGCGATAGACGATATCGTGTTCCTCGGTAATGGCTAAGCCAGCAGCATTAAAAATTTGATGCTCGACTAAAACAAAAATTAAATCGCCACTTCGACCTGATTTATGTTCAACCGATTTAATCGTCGATACCCGTTTAATAGCGTCACCGATTTTTAATTCCGCATGCCAAGTCAAACGGCCGCCAGCCCACATTCTTCGAGGCAAAGGAACGGGAGGCAAGAAGCCTCCTCGTTTGGGGTGGCCGTCTTCGCCAATTTCAGATTGGGGCGCGTGGGGTAAAAAATAAAGCCAATGCCATAACTCAGGGAGTGGGGTGCCTTGTTTTGGGAGTGGATCGTTTCGATCTAAGGTGGCCGCTAGCGCAATATAGGGCGCCTCGGTCACGGTATCGTGGAACACCTCGGTCTTACCAAGCCATTGTTGTAAATAGTGCAGGGTATTGGAGTCGATTCGCATATTCCTATTATGCCAAGCCTTTCTGGCAGGATGACGCTATAGGCGCTGTAAAGGGGTGCTAAAAAAATACCGTACTCAAACCAATCAATCCAGTGCAGGCTATCACCGGAATGATGCCGATTTGATAGCGCATTAATGCAATTGCCGAAGCGATTGCGATTGCAATCGAGAGCCATGAAATTGCCCCAGAGATGCCGCTAGGAAAAAAGACATGGTACGCAAAGAAAATGGCTAAATTTGCGATGACCCCAACGACTGCCGCAGTAATAGCAGTTAATGGAGCGGTTAATTTTAAATTTCCATGGGTCGACTCAATAAAGGGAGCGCCAAATAGAATAAATAAGAACGAAGGCAAAAAGGTAAACCAGGTTGCTACGCAGGCACCAATCACCCCACCCCAAAAACCGAGATTGCCCCCAACCGCATGTTGTAGATGACCAGCAAGATATCCCACATACGTCACGATCATGATGAGCGGGCCAGGGGTAGTTTCTCCCAATGCTAAGCCATCCATCATTTGTCCAGGGCTGAGCCAATGAAAGTGTTCTACCGCACCTTGATAAACGTAAGGCAAAACCGCATAAGCGCCACCAAAGGTTAGTAAAGCCGCTTTAGTAAAAAACCAAGCGATTTGGGGGTAGAGCGATTTCCAGTTGTATAAGGCGATTAATAAGACCATTGGCGCAAGCCATAAAATAAAACCAATCCCGATTTGCCAAAATAATTTTTGTTTTGAAAATAGCGCATGTGGTGGAATCGGGGTGTCATCGTCAATGATGGCTGGCGCAATAATTTGACTCGATTGATTTTTATGTCCACCTGGCTTAAATATTTCGGGATATTTTTTTCCACCCCAAAGACCAAACAATCCAGCACTAATAATAATCAGCGGGAATGGTAGATTGAAAACGAAAATAGCAATAAAAGAGGCTGCGGCAACGGACCACAGAAGAGCGTGGCGAATACTGCGTTTAGCAATGCGATGCGCTGCTTGCAAAACAATGGCTGTGACAGCGGGTTTGATACCAAAAAAAATCGCCGCAAAAATGGGAGTTTGACCATAGGTAATATAAATCCAGGAGAGCGCGATAAGAATGAACAGCGAGGGCAGAATGAAGAAAACCCCCGCCAGTATGCCTCCCCAGGTACGGTGCATGAGCCAGCCTAAATAGGTTGCTAGTTGTTGCGCCTCTGGACCCGGCAAGAGCATGCAATAGTTGAGTGCATGTAAGAAGCGTTTTTCCGAGATCCAGCGCTTTTTCTCTACCAACTCTTGGTGCATCATCGCAATTTGAGCGGTGGGTCCCCCAAAACTAATCAAGCCGAGCTTTAACCAATACAGCAGTGCTTCACGCAAACTAATTTGCGCTGTAGGATTGGTTGTTTGATTAATTGCTCACCTCTTCCATGCCGCCTACAACCTGACTAAAACCATTATCAACATAAATGATTTCGGCAGTGATGCCATTGGCTAGGTCGGAAAGCAAAAAAGAGGCAGCATTACCAACGTCATCAATACTCACGTTGCGGCGCATGGGCGCAGTTTTTTCAACTGCTTCCAGAATTTTTCCAAAGCCTTTGATTCCGGATGCGGCGAGCGTTTTGATCGGGCCAGCTGAAATGCCATTGACTCGAATACCTTTCGGCCCGAGTGAGCCGGCCAAGTAACGAACTGAGGCTTCGAGGGATGCTTTGGCTAAGCCCATCGTGTTGTAATTGGGGACATTGCGCAGCGAGCCCAAATAAGTTAGCGTCAGCAGTGCAGAATTCGGTTTTAGCATTGGAGCAGCCTCTTTTGCCATCGCTGGAAAACTATAGGCAGAAATATCGTGTGCAATTTTGAAGGCTTCACGGCTTAAGCCCTCTAAAAAATCGCCCGCAATTGCTTCGCGAGGAGCAAAACCAATCGAGTGAACAAAACCATCAAATTGAGGCCAGGTTTTTGCGAGATCGGTAAATAGGGCTTTAATTTGCTCATCACTTCCGACATCGCAGTCAAACATTAGATTGCTGTTAAATTCCTTGGCAAATTCGCTGATGCGCTCTTTGAAGCGTTCGCCAACATAGGTAAAGGCTAATTCAGCCCCTTCGCGATGGCAGGCCTTGGCGATGCCATAGGCGATTGAACGGTTAGAAAGAAGGCCGGTAAGTAGAATTCGCTTGCCAGAAAGATATCCCATGACGTGTCCTTTGCTTCAAAATCGGTTTGCTATCTACAATTGTTGCATATGCTCGAACTCCGACCCTTAATTCATGGCCTAGTAAGACTGCTTTGTAGTTTCTTACTTGGCCTTGGCTTAGCGCCTCTCGTGCTGGCGGGGCAAGGGATTGCCCAATACGGCAAGCCTAAGTATGCGGACGGATTTACCCATTTTGATTATGTGAATCCGCAAGCGATTCGGGGTGGAACCTTAACCCTGCCCAATCCGGATCGTCGGACTAGCTTTGATAAGTTCAATCCCTACACCTTAAGAGGTGTAACAGCTCCCGGAATTGGAGCTTTGATGTTCGAGTCCTTGACGGTTGGCAGTGCCGATGAGGTTGCCAGCGCGTATGGTTTGATTGCCGAGGATATTCAAGTTGGTAAAGATAAACTGTCGGTGACCTTTCGGATTCGCCCCGAAGCACAGTTCTCCGATGGTTCACCCATCACGGCTGAAGACGTTAAATACAGCTTCGATACCTTAATGAGTAAGTTAGCTAATCCGCAATTCCGGACGATTTACGCCGACGTAAAACAAGCCGTGGTGGTTTCAGAAAGAGTGATTCGATTTGATTTTAAAGATCGCAATAGTGAGCTCCCTATTATGGTGGGCGGGATTCCGATCTTTTCAAAAAATTGGGGCAAGAAGGCGGATGGCACGATCACGCCGTTTGACAAAATTAGTTTTGAGAAACCTATCGGGAGCGGTCCTTATCTGATTGAATCATTTCAAGCGGGAAAGTCGGTAATTTACAAACGCAATCCCCATTATTGGGCAGACAAATTAAATGTGCGGGTTGGCTTTTTTAATTTCGATCGAATTGTTTACAAACTGTATAGCGATGACGCCGTGCGCTTAGAAGCGTTTAAGGCAGGAGAGTTTGATGCCTTGGTTGAGTATCGCGCCAAGAACTGGGCTAAAAGTTACGTTGGCCCACGTTTTAGAGATGGCACCTTGCTGAAAAAAGATTTTTTAAATCATAACGGGGCTGGTATGCAAGCCTTTGCGATGAATTTACGGCGCCCCATTTTTCAAGATGAACGAGTCCGAAAAGCCTTGGGTTACGCGCTTGATTTTGAATGGCTGAATCGACAACTCTTTTTTAATCAGTACAGTCGGATTAATAGCTACTTTACCAATAGCGATTTAAGCGCTAATGATGAAAAAGAGAGTAAGAAAAATGATGGCAGTCCAACTGAGGCTGAATTAAAACTCTTAAAGCCATTAAAAGAACGCTATCCACAATGGGTTCCTAGTGCGGTGTTTGGTCCCATGCCGCCAGCGCCGAACACAAGTCCGCCTCATAGTTTGCGGGCTAATTTAAAAATGGCACGCGATTTATTAGCTGAAGCTGGTTGGACTTATCGCAATGGCGCTCTACGAAATGCAAAGGGTGAAATTTTTGAATTTGAGATTGCTGAAGATGGCCCTTTCTTTTTAAGGGTACTGTCGTCTTATGTACGTAATTTAGAAAAATTAGGGATTAAGGTCAATATTCGCACGAGTGATTTTGCCTTGCATCAAAAGCGCATGGATGAATATGATTTTGATATGACGACGATTCGCTTTCCTGATTCTCAGAGCCCTGGTAATGAACTCTATGACCGCTTTGGCAGTCAAGCGGCTTTAGAAAAAGGCTCCGATAATGTGATTGGAATTCGCTCGCCTGTTGTGGATGCTTTAGTGGACGCGATTGTGAAGGCAGAGACTCGCGATCAGCTGCAAGCCGCTTGTCGTGCCTTAGATCGAGTGTTATGGAATAGTTATTATGTGGTGCCGCATTGGTATAACCCAACCCATCGAATTGCATATCGAAAAGAAATGGCTTACCCCAATCCTCCTCTTTATTTCTCTGCCGAATCGTGGATTTTGTCGATGTGGTGGCGGGATGTGAAAAACACGGAGCCTAAATAATGCGCAGCGAAATGACCGCGTACATTATTAAACGGATTTTATTAATGATCCCAACCTTATTGGGGGTCTTAACTTTAACTTTTGCGGTTGTGCAATTTGTTCCTGGGGGGCCGGTTGAGCAACTCATGCTGGAATTAAAGGGGAAGGGCGATGCTGCTGTGGGTGGTGGCGAATCTTCGGGCGCTGGTGCCACGGGTTATCGTGGCCGCCAAGGAATTGATGCCGAACGTTTGGCTGAAGTAAAAGCCTTATATGGTTTTGATAAACCACCTTTGGAACGCTATGGGTTAATGCTAAAACGCTTTGCGCAATTTGATTTAGGGCAAAGTTATTACCAGCATAAAAGTGTTTGGGACTTAGTGATTTCGAAATTACCCGTCTCGATCAGTATTGGCTTGTGGACTTTTTTCTTAACCTATCTGGTTTCGATTCCTCTCGGAATTGCGAAAGCGGTTCGCGATGGTTCGCGTTTCGATACGGCAACGAGTTTACTAATTTTGGTGGGATATGCCATCCCTGGATTTGTTCTGGGAGTCTTGTTGTTGGTGGTATTTGGGGGAGGTAGTTTTCTACAAATTTTTCCCTTGCGTGGGCTTACTTCAGATAACTGGGCACAGCTGAGTTTAATGGGCAAGATTCTGGATTATTTATGGCATTTGGTATTGCCGATTACCGCTTCTGTCTTAGGAAGCTTTGCGGTCATTACGATGTTGACTAAAAACTCTTTTCTAGAGGAAATTCGTAAGCAATATGTTTTAACGGCTCGCGCCAAAGGACTTAGTGAAAATAAAGTGCTCTGGAAGCATGTTTTTAGAAACGCACTATTACCTTTAATTACGGGATTTCCTGCGGCATTTATCGGCGCTTTTTTTGCAGGTTCTTTATTAATTGAAACCTTATTTTCATTAGACGGTCTTGGGCTTCTTTCTTACGAGTCCGTGATGCGACGCGATTACCCAGTGGTGTTCGGAACTTTGTATTTATTTACGCTGATTGGGTTGTTCACGAAATTAATTTCTGATCTTTGTTATGTGTGGATTGACCCACGGATTCAATTTGGCGCTGGGGGTGGATCGTGAAAGGCTGGGAGCGTTTTAAGTCGAATCGTTTAGGTTATTTTAGTCTGTGGATTTTTACCATTTTGTTTGGGCTCAGCTTGGGCGCTGAGTTGATTGCTAACGACAGGCCTTTAATTGTGGGCTACGACGGCCAGTTTTATTTCCCGATTGCCAAAGATTATCCCGAGACGATTTTTGGCGGTGATTTTGCAACGCCTACTGATTTTCTTGATCCCGATATTAAAAAGAATTTATCGCGCAGTGGCAATTGGGCGATCTACCCCTTAATTACGTACAACCATGAAACTCTGAATTATTTTTCCAAAGAACCTAATCCTGCGGCACCGTCTGCAGATAATTGGTTTGGAACCGATGACCGAGGGCGCGATGTTTTAGCCCGCTTAATTTATGGATTTCGTTTATCGATTTTGTTTGGTTTAGCTTTGACGATCGTGGGAGTAGTGATCGGTGTCATTACAGGCGCTTTAATGGGATTTTTTGGCGGTAAGTTCGATTTAATTTCACAGCGTTTAATTGAAATATGGTCGGCCATGCCAGAACTTTATTTATTAATTATTTTTGCGTCTATTTTTAACCCCAGTGTTTTATTGCTAATTATTTTATTAGCCGCTTTTGGTTGGATGGGTTTATCGGACTATGTGCGGGCTGAATTTTTTCGGAATCGTGCCTTAGAGTATGTGCGCGCCGCTAAAGCCTTGGGCCTAACGAATACGCAAATCATGTGGCGACATATTTTGCCAAATAGCTTGACACCTGTGATTACGTTTTTACCGTTTCGGATGAGTGCCGCTATTTTGTCCTTGACCAGTTTGGATTTTTTGGGTTTGGGGGTTCCACCAGGCACACCCAGTTTGGGTGAGTTGCTGTCACAGGGTAAGGGTAATTTAGATGCATGGTGGATTTCCTTATCTACTTTTGCAGTTTTGGTAACGACCTTATTGCTTCTAACTTTTATGGGGGAAGCCTTGCGCGATTCACTCGATACCCGTAAAAGTAATGCCTTGTCTGGCTCTAGAACCTAGGGCAGATACGCGATATGAGCTCATCTAATCAGCCATTACTTCGGTATGAGGGCCTTTCCATTTCATTTGGAAGTGGGCGGCGTGAAAAATTTGCTGTGCGCGACTTGCATTTTGAGATTGGGATTGGCGAGCGGGTTGCTTTAGTGGGCGAGTCGGGTTCTGGAAAAACCTTAACCGCATTAGCCCCTTTGCGATTGGAACCAGAGGGCGCCAAGATGACGGGAAAAATGATTTGGCAGCCGCACGCCGATCAACCTGCCAGAAATTTATCTGAGCTATCGATTGAGCAAATTCGTACTTTGCGTGGTCGTGAAATCGCGATGATTTTTCAAGAGCCCATGACGGCTCTGAACCCCTTGTTTACGATCGGCAATCAATTAATGGAGGCTGTGCAAATTCATACGCCTTTGATGGCTACGCGTGAAGTAAAAACGGTTGCGATCCATCTCTTAGAGAAAACCGGTATCCCTGAGCCCAACAGGCGTTTTCACTCTTATCCTCATCAATTGTCTGGCGGGCAGCGTCAACGAGTCATGATTGCGATGGCATTGGCTTGTAAGCCACGATTATTAATTGCCGATGAGCCTACTACCGCTTTGGATGTGAGTTTGCGTATGCAAATTTTAGATTTATTACAAAATTTGCAAGAGGAATCGAAGGCGGATGGCGGCATGGCAATCCTACTGATCACGCATGATTTGAAATTAGTTAACCGTTTTGCGCAACGGGTCGGTGTTTTGAATCAAGGTTGTTTGGTAGAAAGTGGTGTGACTACTGAAGTTTTCAATCATCCGCAAAATCACTACACCGAAACTTTGGTGAATAGCGAGCCTGTCCGTGAGTTACTACCACTGGTGCCATTGGCGCCCATCTTGGCAGGGGCTAAGGGTTTGGCAGTTTCTTATCCAAGCACACGTCCAGCTCGCTTCTGGTTTTCTAAAGCATCGCGCAATACCGTTTTACATCCTCTGCAATTTTCTTTAAAACAAGGACAGACCATTGGCGTGATTGGAGAGTCGGGTTCTGGGAAAACGACCTTGGCGATGGCGGTGCTGGGTTTACTAGATGAGAGTTCTGCGCAAGTGAAAGGTGAGGTCACGATTCTGGATCAAGTTTGGCAAAAGCTACCCCATGTGCAACGCCGTGCCATGCGCGCTCACCTGCAAGTCATTTTTCAAGACCCCTTTGGCTCTTTATCGCCGCGCATGACAATTTTTGAGATTGTTTCAGAAGGTTTAGATATTCATCAGCCCAAATTAAGTGTTGTTGATCGAGAATCCCGGGTGATTGATATTTTGCGTGAGGTAGGTTTGGAGCGTTCCGCTTTAAAACGCTATCCTCATGAATTTTCAGGTGGGCAACGACAACGCATTGCGATTGCAAGAGCTTTAATATTGCGTCCGCAGATTTTAGTTCTAGATGAGCCTACCTCAGCATTGGATGTTTCGATTCAAAAACAGGTTTTAAGCTTGCTAAGTGAATTGCAAAAAAAATATAACCTCGCTTATTTAGTGATTAGCCATGATTTGGGTGTAATTCGTGCCATGTCGCATGAAATTATGGTTTTAAAAGAGGGGCATGTGATTGAGTACGGTGAAGCAGAACAATTAATTCAGAACCCCCAAGAAGCTTATACCCAAGAGTTATTTAAAGCCGCTCAATTGGCTTAAAAGAGAGGCCTCACCAGAAGTCCTTGGCTTTTTGTTAAAATTGAGTGATGTCACGGTTAAAAATCAAAAATTCCCAATTAAATCAAGGAATTAACAAAATAAGCTCGAAATGGGCTGGTCGCCATTTTATTGTGGCTGGTTTTTGCACCGCTTTTTTGATTGCACCCTCTCTTGTTTTGGCACAAGCCGGAGTGAATACGCCACTTCCGAGCGCTGCTAGTACAAGCACCACTAATGTGGGCGTTCCTAATGCGAATAGTTTGCAAAGCGCAAGCACAAGCACAAGCGCAGTGCCCCTGACATTGAGTGAAAGTGCCAGTAATTATTTTTCGCGTTTGACTGATCTAGTGGTTGATTCCTTTTCTGAAAAATCGGAATCCTTAATTAATGATGCAATGAAGTTAATTGGGGTCCGTTATCGCTGGGGGGCGGATGTCCCGCAATCGGGTTTAGACGCTAGCGGCTTTGTACGTTATGTATTTAATGATAAGTTGGGTTTTTTAATCCCACGTAAGTCGACCCAAATGAGCAGGATTGGTAAGCCAGTACAGCGCGAAGAGTTGCAGCCAGGTGATTTGGTTTTCTTTAATACCATGCGCCTTACTTTTTCTCACGTCGGTATCTATGTGGGCGACAACAAGTTTATTCACTCGCCAGCGAAGGGCGCGACCGTGCGGGTCGATGATATGTCGAGCTCTTATTGGGAGCGCCGCTTTGATGGCGCCCGTCGTTTGGATGGCTCCGACGAGCTTAGCGATCAGGAGCGAAAACAGCTCTTGCAAGAAATTAAGACACTAAAAAAAGAAGCTCGCATACTTTAATTGGCCTTAGGCATATAATCTAGATTCGTTTTAAATTACTACTGAAGCCCCAAGCATTCTGTGTAGCCCATTGATAGGCGCATTCGCTTCGATATCGACGATGTATTAATTGATTGCCACTCAGGTGAAATCCTGAAAGGCTGAACTATGACAACTGATCACCATAAAAATATTATTGAAACTGCATTACTGTGTGCCCAAGAGCCTTTGGCTGCGAATGAATTAGCACGCTTATTTACAGACCCAGTTTTATCTTCTACTGAAATTTTGGCTGTTCTGCACGATTTGCAAAAAGATTGGCAGAGCCGTGGGATGGAGTTAGTGAATATTGCGACCGGTTGGCGCTTTCAAAGTCGTTTAGCCATGCGCGAATACTTAGATCGTTTAACCCCAGAGAAACCCCCCAAATATTCACGTGCTGTTTTAGAAACGCTAGCTATTATTGCTTATCGTCAACCCGTTACGCGTGGAGAGATTGAAGAGATCCGTGGGGTTGTCGTCAGCAGCAATGTGATGCGTCAATTGGAAGATCGGGGTTGGGTTGAGGTTGTGGGCCATAAAGATACGATTGGTCGTCCTGGTTTGTATGCGACCACTAAACAATTTTTAGATGATCTGTCGCTAAAAGATTTACAAAGCCTTCCGGCATTAGAAGATGGCAAACCTGCATTAGAGGCCTTGGGTCAAGCAGTGATTGAATTTGATTCGCAAAATGCGGAAGTTGAAACTGTGATTCCGCTCGAGGGAAATAATCCTGCCCATGAAGATTCATCAACCATAAGCGATTCCAATGAGCAGCGCTAACGATATCGATTCACCAGTTCCGCCGTCAAGCCCCGTAGAGGCTGGTGAGACAGTTGCAGTGAATGAAGAATCTACACCAAAACGGTTTAATCGTCCCAACCATAAATCGCGCGGTAAGTTTGGCCATAAAAATAAACGGCGTGAGCAGCGCGATGGTTCTGGGGAGCGGCAAAATTCGGGAGAACAAGCTCCTTCTGCTGCAAAGCAAAGTCACCTGATTGAGGAAAACGAGGCCCTTTTTGCCTCTGTAGTGTCGGGTGAATTTGACGCCAGCTTAGATGCGCCCGAGATCCTGACCGAAGCAGTGGCAACTGAGTCTGGGCCAGTAGAAATTTCGCATGAGACTGCTGTAGAGCGGCGTGCCGCTAAAAAATCAGCACTTGATGATAGCGACGAGTCTGAACAACCCTCTGACTTAATCAATGATCCTTTGCAATTTACTAATTTAGATGAATTGCCACTGAGTTTGCGTGATGAAGTTTGGTCTGACCTAGATGGTTTGGATGATGATGCTGAGGACGAGGACACAGTCAAATTACATAAAGTATTGGCTGATGTGGGTATGGGGTCGCGCCGTGAGATGGAAGATTTAATTGTGCAGGGTCGCGTTTCAGTCAATAGCATGCCTGCGCATATTGGACAGCGCGTTGGCCCTAGTGATTTAGTGCGAATCAATGGTAAGTTAGTGCATCGCAAAATCCAAACTAAACCTCCGCGCGTGATTTTGTATCACAAGCCGTCTGGTGAAATTGTGAGTCAAGCCGATCCCGAAGGAAGACCCAGTGTTTTTGATCGCTTACCAAAGCCGCGTCAAGGGCGTTGGATTGCAGTAGGTCGTTTGGATTTCAATACCGAAGGCTTGTTGTTGTTTACTACCTCTGGTGAATTGGCGAATCGTTTAATGCACCCACGTTATGGTGTCGAGCGAGAATACGCAGTTCGTATTTTGGGTGAGTTGTCTGCTGAAAACATGACTCAATTGAAAAGCGGTATTCAGCTTGATGATGGTCAGGCTCGTTTTCTTCGTTTAACCCCAGGCGGTGGCGATGGGGCTAACCGGTGGTATTCGGTTGCGTTGACTGAAGGACGTAATCGTGAAGTGCGACGGATGTTTGAGACGGTTGGCCATGTGGTTTCACGTTTGATTCGTACGCGTTATGGCTTATTTGTTTTGCCTCCCCGCCTAAGACGGGGAAAATGGGAAGAAGTTCCTTTGGACGCAGTTGCGCAGTTAATGCGTTCGGCAGGATTAAAAGTCCCCTCAATGGCAAATTCAAAAGATAAAAATCCAGCGGGGCGAGCACCAAACCGCGACCCGAGTTCAGATCCCAATTTTCAGCCCGATCCAATGCAAACCTCAGTTTCGTATTGGGGATCGCGGGAGGCTTTGCAGATGGCAAGCCATCATAGTCAAGGCACTGCTCGGACCTCTGGAAATGGGGCAGGCAATTCTCAAGGCGGTGCTCATCAGGGCGGTCGCGGTAAACCGGGTGGTGGGAAGCATTTTGGCAATAAAACCAAGAAGGTGCACCATGGTTCAGGGTTTGTTCCACAAGGCGCTGCGGATGGCGGACCTAAACGGGGTAATGGTACCGGCTCTGGTAACCGAAGCAGGGGCCCCAATACTGGAAATCCCCTTGGTGGTGGCGGTGGAAGACCCAATGGAGGGCGCCCCAGTAGCGGCCCCAAGCGTTTTGGGAAGGGACCCAGAAAACCGCGTAATCCCGGCGAAAGCTTCTGATTTGAATACGATTTTTCTGATTCAGCTA
This sequence comes from Polynucleobacter sp., assembly GCA_016462905.1. Lineage (GTDB taxonomy): Bacteria > Pseudomonadota > Gammaproteobacteria > Burkholderiales > Burkholderiaceae > Polynucleobacter. The sequence continues at coordinate 41,179 of JAEMSI010000007.1, forward strand.
TAATTACCACATCACACCGGCTGATGTTGAATACAACGTAGGCTGACCTGTTCTGGTTATTAAGAATATGGGCTTGTTAGCCCATTTTTTTTTGCCAAATTGGTTTGCAAACAGGGTATTTAGGTGGGAAATTTGCTTTAGTTAGGGATTGGAACGATTGTGAAAGAGCAGCAGATTATTTCTGCCGAAGTAGAGAACTTAGGTTATGCGCTAGTCGATATCGAACGCGAGGGCAGGGGTTTGTTACGAATCACGATTGAGAATCCCGATTTTGAGCGAATGATTACAGTTTCTGATTGTGAGAAGGTAAGTCATCAACTGACTTACACCATGGCAGTTGAAAATGTGCCGTATGAGCGTTTGGAGGTTTCTTCACCCGGGCTTGATCGTCCAGTGAAAACAGCAGCCGATTATGTTCGTTTTGCTGGAGTAGAAGTGGATTTGAAGTTACGCGTTGCTGTATCGGGACGTAAGAATTTTCGGGGGGTTTTGCAGGGCCTGGTTTCAGGTGCAGTGAATTCTCCCGATGCAAAATTTGGTTTGGTGTTTGAAACGAGCGATGGTGCTCAAGCGGAATTAGAGTTTTCTTTATCCGAGGTTGAAAAAACTCGGTTGGTCCCTGTAATTGATTTCAAAGGAAGAAAATCATGAGTCGTGAAGTCCTCATGCTGGCAGAAGCGTTAGCACGTGAAAAGAATGTTGATCGCGAGATCGTATTTGAAGCCCTCGAATTGGCTTTGGCATCTGCCACAAAAAAACGGTATACCGAAGACGTTGACATTCGGGTATCGATTGATCGCAATAGCGGAGAGTATGAAACTTTCCGTCGCTGGCTGGTTGTTCCTGATGAAGCAGGCCTTCAAGAACCTGACAAAGAGGTCTTGCACTTTGAGGCAAAAGAGCAGATTCCCGATATGGAAGTGGGTGACTTTATCGAAGAGCAAATTGAGTCTTTGGCATTTGGTCGAATTGGGGCGCAAGCTGCTAAACAAGTAATTTTGCAACGTATTCGTGATGCTGAGCGCGAGCAAATTTTGAATGATTACCTCGAGCGTGGCGAAAAAGTCATGACGGGTACCGTAAAACGTGCCGATAAGAATGGCTTAATTATTGAATCAGGACGCGTCGAGGCATTGCTGCGTCGTGATCAAATGATTCCTAAAGAGAATTTACGCTCTGGCGATCGGGTTCGTGCTTATATATTGAATGTGGATCGTGAGGCACGTGGCCCACAGATTGAGTTATCTCGTACCTGCCCTGATTTTTTAATTAAATTATTTGAAAACGAGGTTCCTGAGATCGAGCAGCGTTTATTGGAGATTAAAGGCGCAGCACGCGACCCTGGGGTACGAGCCAAAATTGCCGTGGTTACTTATGACAAGCGGATTGATCCCATCGGTACCTGTGTTGGCGTTCGCGGTACTCGGGTTACGGCTGTTCGCAACGAAGTCGCAGGTGAGGCAGTTGATATTGTGTTGTGGTCAGAAGACCCCGCGCAATTTGTGATTGGCGCCTTAGCCCCAGCACAAGTTTCTTCGATTGTGGTTGACGAAGAAAGGCATGCAATGGATGTTGTAGTGGATGAAGAAAATTTAGCTATTGCGATCGGACGGAGTGGACAAAACGTTCGCTTAGCTAGTGAATTAACGGGTTGGCAAATTAATATTATGACCCCCGAAGAGTCTGCTGAAAAATCTGAAAAAGAATCTGTGGTGGTTCGTCAACTCTTTATGGACAAACTGGATGTTGACCAAGAAGTCGCCGATATTTTGATTGAAGAAGGTTTTAATTCTTTAGAAGAAGTTGCTTACATTCCGCTTTCAGAAATGTTACAGATCGAAGCATTCGATGAAGATACAGTCAATGAGTTGCGTACTCGTGCGCGCGATTCCTTGTTGACCATGGAGTTGGCAAAAGAAGAGCGTGTTGAAGAGGTTTCGCAAGATTTGCGTTCGATGGATGGTTTAACTACCGAATTGATCGCGAAGTTAGCTGAGAACCAAGTTCATACGCGCGATGATTTAGCCGATTTGGCGGTGGATGAATTGGTAGAGATGACTACATTAGATGAAGACGCTGCGAAATCGCTCATCATGAAGGCGCGCGAACATTGGTTTAATGTATGAGAGGAAGCGCATGGCTACGACAACAGTAAAAGCACTGGCTGAGGAGCTAAAGCGAAGTTCTATCGACATTATCGAGCAGTTAAATGCCGCTGGAATTTCTAAAGAATCGGAAAACGATAAGATCACCGATAAGGATAAGGCTGCCTTATTGGAGCACTTGCAGAAAGTACACGGCAGTGCTGAATCCGCAACTCGTAAAAAAATTACCCTAACTAAACGTGAAACCAGCGAGATTCGCCAAGCCGATTCCGCCGGACGAACTCGCACTGTGCAGGTTGAAGTTCGCAAGAAACGGGTATTGGTCAAACGGGATGAAAATGCCAAGTTAGATACGGAGCCGGTTGCTGAGGCAGTTCCTGAAAAAGCAGTTGAGAAAAAATCGATTCTTTCGGATGAGGAATTAGAAAAACGCGCACAAGAGGCATTGCGGCAAGCTGAATTATTAGCTCGTCAAGAAGCCGAAATGAAAGCGCTTAATGATGCTAAACAGGCGTCCACATTAAAAAAATCAGAGGCTCCAGCAAAATCGTCGAAGGCAGATGCCGATGCCGAGAAAGCAAGTCAAGCTAAGGCAAAGCAGGATTTAGATGAGTTGCGGACACGAAGAGCAGCCGCTGAAGCAGAAGTGTCAGCGATTCGCGACATGATGAGTACGCCAGCGCGAGTTTTAAAGGCGCCTAGCGAAACAGCGGCTGAAGATGCGAAAAAGGGAACCCTACATAAGCCCGTTAAAGTAGAAGGCGCTGAAGAAAAGAAAAAACCCGTTAAAGTTGGCGGCAAATTAATTAAATCTTCCGAAACTTCTTCTACTTGGCAAGAAGAGGGCGCTAAGCGCAAAGTGGGATTAAAAGTGCGCGGCGATATGACCGGTGGTTTAGGCGGTGGTTGGCGCTCGGGTGGTGGTCGTAAAAAGCAGCAACAAACTCCCGAAGAAGCAGCGGCCAGTAATTTTCAAGCGCCCACTGAGCCGGTGGTGCGCGATGTCCATGTTCCAGAGACTATTACGGTAGCTGATTTAGCGCACAAAATGTCCGTTAAAGGAGCTGAGGTTATTAAGTTGTTAATGGGCATGGGGCAGATGGTCACGATTAACCAAGTGCTTGATCAAGATACAGCCATGATCTTGGTTGAAGAAATGGGTCACAAAGCCTATGCTGCCAAATTAGACGATCCGGATATTGACTTGGGCACCGAGCATCACGATGCAATTCCTTTGCCACGTCCTCCGGTTGTCACAGTAATGGGTCACGTTGATCACGGCAAAACTTCTTTACTCGATAAAATTCGTGAAACGAAAGTAGCTTCCGGTGAAGCTGGCGGAATTACTCAGCATATTGGCGCCTATCATGTGGAAACACCGCGTGGCGTGATCACTTTTTTAGATACTCCTGGACACGAAGCTTTTACGGCAATGCGAGCTCGTGGAGCCAAGGCGACGGATATCGTTATTTTGGTGGTTGCTGCGGATGACGGCGTGATGCCGCAAACAAAAGAAGCGATTCATCATGCGCGGGCTGCCAAAGTACCAATTGTGGTTGCGATTAATAAAATTGATAAACCAGAGGCTAATCCAGATCGAGTTAAGACTGAATTGGTAACCGAAGAAGTGGTCCCTGAGGATTACGGCGGCGATGTGCCCTTTATTTCCGTATCGGCAAAATCGGGTGAGGGAATCGACTCTTTACTTGAAAACGTGCTGTTACAAGCTGAAATCTTAGAATTAAAAGCCCCAAAAGATGCTCCTGCACAAGGCTTGGTAATTGAAGCTCGCCTTGATAAAGGGAAGGGTCCGGTAGCGACTATTTTGGTTCAGTCAGGTACCTTAAAACGAGGCGACATGTTGCTGGCAGGCCAGGCGTTTGGTCGTGTTCGCGCCATGTTAGATGAGAACGGTAAAGCCTGTAATGAAGCGGGACCTTCCATTCCGGTTGAGATACAGGGATTATCTGAAGTGCCTGATGCTGGTGAGTCGATTCAAGTAGTCCCCGATGAGCGCAAAGCGCGGGAAATTGCTTTGTTCCGTCAAGGCAAGTTCCGTGACGTGAAGCTAGCAAAACAACAGGCCGTCAAGCTGGAGAATATGCTCGAGAATATGGCGGAAGGCGCAGTGGAAGCAAAAATGCTGCCGATCATTATTAAGGCTGATGTTCAGGGATCCCAAGAAGCCTTATCGCAGTCTTTGCAAAAACTCTCTACCAATGAAGTGAAGGTGCAGATTGTTCATGCGGCAGTGGGTGGTATTACTGAAACCGATGTGAATTTAGCGTTAGCATCTAAAGGCGTGATTATTGGATTTAATTCGCGTGCTGATGCGGTCGCTCGAAAACTCGCTGAAAATAACGGCGTTGATATTCGTTATCACAATATTATTTATGATGCGGTTGATGAAGTCAAAGCGGCTTTAAGCGGAATGCTAACTCCAGACAAGAAAGAAGAAATCACGGGGCTAGTGGAAATTCGCCAAGTATTTGCGGTTTCTAAAGTGGGCTCAATTGCTGGTTGTATGGTTTTGGAAGGCGTTATTAAACGCAACTCAAAAGCTCGCTTGTTACGGGATAACGTGGTGATTTGGACTGGTGAACTCGATTCATTAAAGCGGTTTAAAGACGATGCCAAAGAAGTTCGTGGTGGTTTTGAGTGCGGCTTGTCATTAAAAAATTACAACGATATTAAAGAAGGCGATCAGTTAGAGATATTTGAAGTAACTGAAGTAGCTCGTACCCTTTAAGTAGTTAAGATGCATAAGACCAGCCCGCATCGCCATCAGCGTTTGGCCGATCAAATTCAGCGTGATTTAGCTGAATTGATTCGGCGTGAAATGCGTAATCCGAGTTTGGGTTTAATTACCTTGCAAGGGGTGGAGTTGTCACCTGATTTAGCACATGCCAAAGTTTTTTTTACTGTCTTGGGTGGCGAGCCAGAGCAAGCCTTAATGGCACTTCAGGACAAGGCGGGTTTTTTGCATTCCCTGCTATTTAAAATGATGCATACCCATACCGTGCCTACTTTACATTTTGTTCATGACACCTCCGTTGAGCGCGGCATAGAAATGTCGAAGTTAATCGATCAAGCCTTGCTTTCAGATAAGAAAGCCGATGCAAATGAATAAGCGGATTGATGGGGTGGTCTTATTGGATAAACCCACCGGGATGAGTTCTCAACAGGCTGTTACAGCCGTCAAGCACGTATTTCATGCTGATAAAGCCGGCCATACCGGAACTCTAGATCCCCTTGCCACTGGTTTATTGCCAATTTGTTTGGGTGAGGCAACCAAGTATTCCCAAGATTTATTAGATGCGGATAAAGCCTACATTGCCCGTTTACGATTTGGCATTACTACGGATACTGGTGATGCTGAAGGCGCTGTGATTGCTGAACAATCCACCGATCCACTTGATGCGAGTAAGGCCAAACTTGCAATTGAAGCGATCTTGACCCAATTTACGGGGGCGATATCACAAACCCCGCCGATGTATTCAGCTCTAAAACGCGACGGTAAACCTCTTTATGAATATGCCCGCGCTGGAATGGAACTAGAAAGAGAGGTTCGAAATATTACGATTCATTCGATCCGTATCTTAGAAGTGCAGTGGCCTGAAGCCATGATTGAGGTGGTTTGTAGTAAGGGTACATACATTCGAGTTTTAGCTGAGGATATGGGTAAGACTTTGGGTTTTGGTGCTCATTTAGTGGGCTTACGCAGAACTATGGTGGGGCATTTACAACTTAAAAATTCAATTACTTTAGATGCCCTAAAAGAGTCTGCCGATGTAAACCAACTGCTTTTACCAGTAGACGCCTTATTGCAAACGCTAACCCCGTTAACGGTCGATGAGCAACAGGCTAAGCGTTTGGAGATGGGGCAACGAGTGCCCTGTGTGATTTCAAATGAATCCGCATTAAAAAATTTGATATTTCGTATTTATCGGAGCAATCCAATTCCACAAAATTTTATTGGTACTGCAGATTGGCGGGCTGGCGTTCTGCATCCGCGACGGTTTATCTCGCAACGTTTAATTCACTCTGTATCTTAACAATTTATTTATTTTTTAAAGAAGTTTTATGACCCTACGCGCCCTTCGAAATATTGCCATTATTGCCCACGTCGACCACGGTAAAACCACCTTAGTTGATCAGTTACTTCGTCAATCGGGGACTTTCCGTAGCAATGAAAAAATCTCCGAAAGGGTGATGGACTCGAACGACCTTGAAAAAGAGCGTGGCATTACTATTTTGGCTAAAAATTGTGCCGTCGAATACGATGGTACCCACATTAATATTGTCGATACTCCTGGCCACGCTGATTTTGGAGGTGAGGTTGAGCGTGTCCTTTCGATGGTCGACGGTGTTTTGTTGTTGGTGGATGCGGTTGAAGGACCGATGCCCCAAACGCGTTTTGTGACCAAAAAAGCCTTGGCCTTGGGTTTAAAGCCGATTGTGGTGGTCAACAAAGTCGATCGCCCTGGCGCTCGTTGCGATTATGTAATTAATGCCACCTTTGAACTATTTGATAAGTTAGGCGCTACTGAGGAGCAATTGGATTTCCCTGTGGTTTTTGCTTCAGGATTAAATGGGTACGCTGGCATGACTGAGGACGTGCGTGAAGGTAATATGCGCCCTTTATTTGATACCGTTTTAAAGTATGTGCCGCAACGTAAAGATGATCCTGATGGCCCCTTGCAACTGCAAATCTCATCGATTGAGTACAGCACTTATGTTGGAAAAATTGGGGTGGGTCGTATTTTGCGCGGTCGTATTAAAGGCGGTATGGACGTGATGTGCATGAATGGGCCTGAAAGTACTCCCTTTAAAGGACGGATTAATCAGGTGTTGAAGTTTAAAGGACTTGAGCGTGAAATTGTCGAGGAGGCGATTGCGGGCGATATTGTATTAATTAACGGGATTGAAGAAGTAGCGATTGGTACGACGATTTGTTCTCCTGATCAACTCGATGCCTTGCCCATGCTAAAGATCGATGAACCTACTTTAACGATGAATTTTATGGTGAATACCAGTCCCCTAGCAGGTCGTGAGGGTAAGTTCGTGACGAGCCGTCAAATTCGGGAGCGTTTAGATCGGGAGCTGAAATCGAATATGGCATTGCGCGTTAAGGAAACCGATGACGATACTGTTTTTGAAGTGTCGGGTCGTGGAGAATTGCATTTGACGATTTTGGTTGAAAACATGCGGCGCGAAGGATATGAATTAGCAGTTTCTCGTCCACGCGTGGTATTCCATGAAGAAGATGGCGTCAAGATGGAGCCTTATGAGAATTTAACGGTTGACGTAGAAGATGCTACTCAGGGAAGCGTGATGGAAGACTTGGGTAAGCGTAAAGGTGAGCTATTGGATATGGTGAGCGACGGCAGAGGTCGTACTCGCTTGGAATATCGTATTCCTGCTCGCGGTTTAATTGGTTTTCAAGGCGACTTTATGACCATGACGCGCGGGAATGGCTTAATGAGTCATACCTTTGATGCCTATGGACCTTGTAAAGATGGGGTCTTGGGCGAGCGTCATAATGGCGTTTTAATTAGCCAAGACGATGGTGAGGCAGTGGCTTACGCCCTCTGGAAGTTACAGGATCGCGGTCGCATGTTTGTTTCGCCTGGCGATCCTTTATATGAAGGAATGATTATTGGTATTCATTCACGGGATAACGATTTAGTGGTCAATCCCATCAAGGGTAAGCAGTTAACTAACGTACGCGCTTCAGGAACCGATGAGGCGGTACGCTTAGTCAGCCCAATCGACCTCACCTTGGAATACGCAGTCGAATTTATTTCGGACGATGAGCTGGTGGAGGTCACTCCTAAAAGCATTCGTTTGCGTAAGCGCCATTTGAAAGAGCATGAACGTAAAAAAGCCTCAAGAGAGTAATTCAGAAAAGAGATTGGCGGTTGCTCCTATGATGGAGTGGACCGATCGCCATTGCCGATCTTTTCATCGTTTATTGTCGAAGAAGGCTGTTTTATATACTGAGATGGTCACCACGGGCGCCTTATTGCATGGCGATGTTCCGCGGCACTTGGATTTTTCAGAAATTCAACACCCAGTTGTGCTGCAGTTGGGTGGAAGCGAGCCAGATGAGTTAGCTCGCTGTGCTGCATTAGCCCAACAATGGGGTTACGATGAAATCGATTTGAATTGTGGGTGTCCATCTGAGCGGGTTCAGCGTGGCTCGTTCGGGGCTTGCCTAATGGCTGAACCCAATTTAGTCGCTGATTGTATTCGGGCTATGCGCTCTGCTTGTGACTTACCCATTTCAGTAAAACACCGTTTGGGCTTAGATTCGATGGACGCCAGTGCATCCAAGGTTGATTATCAATTTCCCTTAAATTTTATCTTAGCGATTGCTGATGCGGGCGCTACCCAGGTTTCCATTCATGCGCGCAATGCCGTATTAAAAGGCCTTTCCCCCAAAGAGAATCGCAGCAAACCACCCTTGCATTATGCAGTGGCTGCTCGCCTTCGAATTGATGCGCAAAAGCAATTTCCGCAACTAAAAGTGCTATTAAACGGGGGTCTTGAGAATAATGAAGCCATCGCCGCCCAATGGCAGTATTTTGACGGTTTTATGGTGGGAAGGGCGGCTTATCATTTTCCAGCGATGTTGTTGGGGTGGGATGATTTGATTGAATCCCAGGGCGAAGCAGTTGGCTATTTATTTAGTGAGGCTGATTGGCATCGCGTGCAAATTGCCTTAGTTCAGCAAGTTCAAACTTGGTTGAAAGAGTGTCAAACACAACAAAAACCATTTTATTTGGGTGCTTTTACACGGCATATTCTAGGTTTAGCACACGGTAGAGCGGGCGCAAGGCGCTGGCGCCAACGTTTATCCGATCACCATGCTTTAGCCAAAGTTCAATCCCATGCAGCGATTAAAGAATTCTTTTTTGAGGCCAGTTTAGAACTGGGTGATTGGGCAGCCTTTGATCTTCAGGCTGTTTAAGCAAAACGTTTGATAGGAAATAGGCCAATCTTGAAAAAGCTATAATGGCATTTCTACGGTGGCTGTAGCTCAGTTGGTAGAGTCCCAGATTGTGATTCTGGTTGTCGCGGGTTCGAGTCCCGTCAGTCACCCCAATTATTTCTGGTTTTGGATTTTCTCCTTATTCAGACGATCACCCTCAGTAATAATGTAAACACTTTTATCGGTTACCGAGGGAATAACGATTTCCTGGCAAACGGGTGTCCCGCTAAATACATTAAAGAAATTGCAATCTTTTTTAGTGGCATGCGAAGCCGCATGTTCTAAAGGGGATTTACCGGTCGCAGCAGTAGTTCCTAGGCTGACTGTAGTTACAGGGTAGGCAGCGGCAGTAGTTCCCGCAGTCGACCCAGCAGAAGCTGCTACTGCCAATGGAGCAGCGCATGAACAGAGTTGAGTGATGACAACGAAAGCTAGACCAACCAATAATAAGGCCCTAAAAGAAGGATGTAAGTTAATTAACTTTGCAAGCAAAGTTATAAACTCCCGCATTCCATTCACCATTAACAACTGGCTCTAAAACACTGTCTGGGGTTTTTTGTTCTTCAACTAATTTTCCTTCACCGCGTTTGCCAGAATAAAATTTAACCTCTAGGGGGCGATATTGGGTATTACCGCAGGCAAATTCATTAAACCCGACAATCGATTGAATAGTCTCTTTTGTTTTCGGATTGACACCGGATTTTTTCAGTTCGAGCATTGATAACATCTGTACTTTATCGCCAGTTCTCTTAACGCTGGCTTTATCTACAAAAACAATGATTGCCTCATTACTGCCAAGCTCATCCCATGCAGCTAATATAGGGTTGGAAAAAAACAAGCACCCCATCAAGGTCGGTAATATTAAAAATCGATTCGGAAAAGTAGGGCGAGTATTTGGCATCAATAGTTCCTTAGAATGAATAATTCTTATTTTATCCTCGATTACTTCGGATTCAATTCAATTTTGCGCTGAATTTTTTCGGGGTTCATCGTCAGTGCCAGTTGTTCATTGATTGCCCATTTTGGGTTGAGATTACGGTATTGCTTGCTTTGAACCCATCCCGATTGACCAGTTGTAAATATAAAACTAGATTGGTCTAGATTCGATAAATCATAAATAACCCTTAGGCTTGGACCATCATTCGAGCGAAACGGATTTTTTAGATCTTTAAAGTTGTAGCCACCCACATTGATCGTAAAAGTGTCGCCGGCACTGGGTATTTCAATGTTAAATAATTGATTGAGTCCGTTGACCTGATTAAACGGTCGATGCTCAGAATAAGAAATGTGTGCTTTACCCCAAAGCCATTGTGAGGGATCATTGCCATATCGTTCAGACAGCAATTGAATCGAGCGATCAAATGCAATATTGGCAGAATCTTGGCAAGTCTCCCTCATATTCGTTTCAGGTATATCGCACCAAGGGCTTTCTGGATTTTGAATTTGATTGATGAGAGCACCGCGGTAATTTTGCTTGCCATACTCTTCTTGAAAAACCCAGCCTAATCTAGAAAATAGCAGGCGCGTCAATTGATCTACCCAGCTATTAAAAATCAGTGCGGCAGCACTATCGACGCGCATATTCGCGTCAAATTGCTGGCTCAAAGCCAATGCCTTTTCCCCCAGTGGATTTGCTGGATTGATTTTTTGGTAGATCGCCATTAGGGGCTCAACCGCCAAAGAAACTGTATCGCTTTGCATTACTCGCATTGAATTGAGATCGTGTTTTTCTTTAGCGCTGATTAATTGAGCAATACGGTCATAGCGGTAAGGGAGATCCCAATCACCTGTTAGCGGGTTTGGGTTTTGATTTGAGATTACTTTTTGGTTTGCAGTAGCGATCCAACCCTCATTGGGATTAAAGGATGCGGGCAGTTGATCAAAACCAAGATAGCCATTCCAGTCGGATTGTTTATCCCATCCAAGTGCAGGGGCAACACCATATAAGCCTTGACCCAGTATTCTTTTGGGCGCGATTCCTGCGGCCTGAAAGGCAATATTGCCATCGATATCGGCCATCAGCACATTTTGCATTGGCGCACTATTTTTACGGATTGCTTTTTGGAGATCGGCAATCGATTTAGCGCGATTCATTTCAAGAATGGCGAGTAAGGATTGGTTTTGACCATCAAGCGCACTCCATCGCAAAGCAATATCAAAGCGTTGCGAATCAATCATCCTTTTAATTTTTGGGTAAGCCTCTGTCAAAATCGGGCCATGATGACTTTCTTTAACAATAAATCGTAAAGCGGGTTTATCTTTAATTTGAATAATTTCTTGGCGAGCAGAAAAAGAGAGAGGACCATCGGGGCCGCGATATTGCACCGGATTATTTGGATTAAGTTGTTCGATATATAAATCTTGAACATCGGGATTAGTGTTGGTAAATGCCCAAGCTAGCTTATCGGTACGACCAAGAATAACTCCCGGCATTCCAGGAATGGTGGCTCCGATGACGTTTAAATCGGGAGCGGTGATATGCGCAAAATACCAGATGGAGGGGGCCGTTAATCCAAGATGAGGATCATTGGCTAGGAGCGGTTTACCGCTGGTAGTTTTATTGCCAGACAGAACCCAGTTATTCGATCCCAAACCTTCTTTGCCATTGGCTAACCAGGCTTCTAATAGGGAGTCAACACGACCAGCACTGCCGATTTTTTGTTCGTTCGGGGTGTTCGAATAAATCTGATTTTCTCGATATAGTTTTGAAAAATTAACTGAGGTGAGGGGTTTATCGCCTGGCATGGGTGGCATTGCTTGCCAGATCGATTCGGTGTCTAAGTAGCGAGCTAATTCAAGGCGCACTAATTCTTTTTTCCAATTACCTCCCAAATCAAGTGCCATCATTAAATTCCAAGCGACGCTGTCTGCCGCCGACCAATGACCGGGTTTACTACCAGTTAGAAAATACTCTATCGGTAGTGCCCAACTCAATGCGTGATTGCCAGCATTAATTCCATCGGCATAGGCTTGGATCAGTCGCTTACTCTCAATCGGAAAATTTTCATATTGTTTTTCAGCGGCTCGCTTAATACCTAAGGTGCGAACAAAGCGGTCAATGCCAACCGTATCTTCACCTAAAATTTCTGAAAGATGGCCATTGGCAATTCGACGATTGATTTCGAGTTGCCATGAGCGTTCGGTTGCGTGCAAATAGCCGAGTGCAAATAGAGCATCGCTGGATGTTTTGGCCTTGATGTGGGGAATGTCGTTGGCATCAAACTCAATGGTGATTTTACTGCTGATATTTTGGATCGAAAATTGCCCGCTAGGATGGTAATTGGCTTTCCATAAATAAATCCCGATTATTAAAATAAGAACAAGCAGGATTAATGCTAAGGCCAGACCTAACTTACGCAGGATAGGTATAGAAAGTAGGCGAACACGAGGCATGCGCTATTTTAAAAGAAAAAAGCCGACACGAATGTCGGCTTTTCTAGCTGCTTTGGCTTAATGAATCAACCGCCACCATAGAGGAACTTCGGAAGCCACAAGGTCATACCTGGCCAAACATACATAATGACCATGCACAAGATCACAATCACCATATAGGGCATCATGCCCGCAAAAATTTGGTTGAGAGTGACGTGTGGCGGAGATACGCCTTTCAGATAAAAGGCTGACATGGCTACGGGTGGTGACAAGAAGGCTGCCTGTAAGTTGACGAACACCAAGGTTCCCCACAAGAGCGGATCAATCTGGAAGTGCGACAACAAGGGCAAGAAAATGGGTACAAAAATCACGATAATTTCAGTCCACTCGAGAGGCCAGCCCAAGAAAAAGATGATCGCTTGGGAGAGCAACATAAATTGAATTGGACTCAGGTCTAATTTCAAAACCCATTGTTCAATAATCGATTGACCGCCCAAAATGGTGAATACCGCTGAAAACAAGGCAGAGCCAACAAAAAGCCAACAAACCATCGAGGTCGTTTTAGCTGTGAGGAATACCGCTTGCTTGGTCCTTTCAAAATCGAGGGTGCCTGCATGTAGGGCCAGAATAAATGCACCTAATGCACCCACTCCAGCTGATTCAGTGGCGGTGGTAATTCCTAGCAAAATTACTGCTAGCACCAATATTGTCAGAACGCCCAGTGGCATGACAGACTCAATCAGTAATTTGAGAATTTCAAATTGCTCTTCATCCAAATGAATATAGTAATAAATCAATAGGAGAAGAGTTAACCCAGAGCATAACCAGAAGTAGAGAGCAAAATTTTCGGGTGGCCCATTTGCAGATTCGGGCTCAGCCTCTTTGGTAGTGATGACTTTGCCATCAGCATCTTTTCCGCCACTGGCATCGATCGAGACCAAACCCTCTTCCTCTTTAACCTCGGTTTTTGAAGAGTTACTGTTTTGGGTTGCATCGATTGAGATAAGGGTGTCGTCATCTACTTTGGCGCCACTATCTTTTTGCGCCGACGAAATCGTCGCAACTGGGTTTAGCGCATCTTTAGCGGCCTGTTGATGAATGACTACATACCACCAAACCCCCCAAAGGGTTACAGCGGCGAGTATGAATGGGGTTAACATCGCCAAGAAATTTTTGAAGATCCGAGGCATCGATAAACGGGCATCTCCAGGGGCATTCAATAGAGCCTTGGGAGAGAACAGCGCTTTAATCGAGGCAATAAACATATTGCGAGAATAGTGTTCGGTCAACACTTTCAGTGGCGCTGGTATTTTTACTACCATTTGCTCGGGAGGAAGTTTCGGAGCTACTTTGGGATTAATTAAAGCCCAGCCAATGATGTAAACCAAATAGAGGAAAGCCAGAAAGAATCCGGGCAACATAGCAGCTGCATATAACTTGACAACTGACTGCCCCGCAACTGCGGCATAAACAATAATCATCACCGAAGGGGGAATTAAGATTCCCAAGGTCCCCCCAGCTGTAATCGCGCCTGCTGCCAAGCGGGTGTCGTAACCCGCATTGAGCATCGGTTTCATGGCAATCACGCCCATCAGAACGACAACCGCACCGACTAAGCCAGAAGCAATTCCCCAGAAGGTGCAAACCACTAAGGTTGCTACTGCAAGGGAGGCGGGTACGCGTCTAAAAGCTAGTTGAATGCTATAGAACATTTTGTCAACCAGAGCGCCTCGCTCCATGACATAACCCATCAATACAAACAGGGGGATGGAAAGTAAGACATCATTGGTCATACCGCCATATGTACGTTGCACCATTAAGGTAAATACTTTATTGGCCGCCCAACTTTGAGACGGGTCGTAAAAAGCAGCAAAACCAAACATCATTCCTAGGCCCATTAGAGTAAAGGCAGTTGGAAAGCCGAGCATGATCACCACAATGATCAGCGCCAGCATACTCAGGCCAAGTATTGGATCGCTCATTTCAGTTCTCCTTTAGTTTGGCCAATGCGATGGTGTGCTTCTTCGTCAATTGTTTTTGCTTTTGCAATCGCATCTAGGCGATCTTGTTCGTCGACGTGAATCGATGCAGCTAGTTGTTGCTCGACCACATCAATTTCTTCGGCATCTTTTAAGCGCTCTGGCCATTCGCCAGTCTGGATACAGACAACGCAACGCAAAATTTCGACAAGACCTTGCAATAAAACAAACGCTCCAGCAATCGGGATGATCGTTTTAAATGGGTAAATGGGGGGGCCATTGGCAATTTGGGTAGTGTGTTCACCAATGCGCCAAGATTCTCCGGCGAAGGTATAACCCGCATAACAGAGCGCCACAATACCGGGAAGAAAGAAAGTGATGTACAGAATCAAGTCGAATGTAGCTTGCGTGCGAGGCTTCATTGACCCGTATAAAAAATCGCCGCGTACGTGGGCATTTTGAGCCAAGGTATAGGCACCGCACATCATAAAGAGGGCGCCGTATGCCATGACCGATAATTCGCCAATCCAAGCAGAAGGGGCATTCAATACATAACGTCGAACTACGTCGGTACAAACCATGAGCATTAGTAAGACAATTAACCAGGCAGCACTTTTTCCAACAAAAGTACTGATTTCATCTACAGTCAGCATGAGTTTTCGCATCAGCGAATCTCCACAAAAAGCGTTAAAAAAAACGGGCGGGGATGACCCGCCCGATTTGGGTGTGGTACTAGACAGCTATTTTAAGCCTTTTTGTTAAAGAAGAAGTCGTAAGCCATTTTGAAATCAACGTTGGTGAAATTCTGCCATTTCACGGCACGCTCAGCAAAGGCTTGTTGTGATTCAAGCACCCGTTTGAACATGGGTTGTTCGGCCGCTTTCTTGTCAATGATTTTTTTCCAAGCAACTAATTGAGCTTGCAAAATTGACTTCGGTGTTTGATAGAACTTGACCTTATCTTTAGTTTGCAATTCTACAAAGTCTTTGGAGTAACGATCAATTGCTTTCCACGACATTTGAGCGGATGAAGCATCCACTGCGCTAGCAATAATCGCTTTAAGTTCTGGCGATAGTGCGTCGTATTTCTTCTTATTAAAGATTACCTCAAATTGCTCGGCACTTTGATGGAAGCTTTGTAACATGCACACTTTCGATACGTCTGGGAAGCCTAAGAGACGATCAGAAGAAGCGTTATTAAATTCAGCCGCATCTAATAAACCACGATCCATTGCGGGAATAATATCGCCACCAGGTAGCGCTTGAACCGATGCGCCCATCTCATTAAAGATTTCAATCGAGAGACCCACAGTACGGTATTTAAGGCCTTTGAAGTCTTCTACTTTCTGAATTGGCTTTTTAAACCAACCTA
>JAEMSI010000029.1 GCA_016462905.1 Polynucleobacter sp.
GTCAGGCCTTTGGCCTGCCCAGCACGATTCGAACGTGCGACCTACGCCTTAGAAGGGCGTTGCTCTATCCAGCTGAGCTATGGGCAGTGGAGATCTGAATTTTAACGAACTTCGCCAATTCTCAGTACTTTATCTAGGAAATAAACCCCTGAGCCTGTTATAAATGCACCAATTACAATCAATTTACGATCTTTTTGGAGATAGTATGAAATACCTAAAAGCTTGGGTAGCCACTTTTGGCATTTTTTTGACCCTCAATGTATTTTCTCAAACCAGCCTTGATTTTGGCGATGATAAATACCAACCCCGACTCGGCCAAGAAGGCAAAGATGTTATCTGGTTACCAACAGAAAATAAATTAGTTACCTTGATGCTAAAAACAGCCAAGGTCACCCCTAACGATTTAGTCTACGATTTGGGTGCTGGTGATGGAAAGATTGCGATAGCAGCCGCTAAAGAATTTGGCGCGCGGGCAGTTGGCATCGAATTTAATGCGGACATGGCTGCGCTAGCTCAACGAAATGCGATTCGTGCCGGTGTGGGCGATCGAGTAAAAATAATTAATGGCGATATTTTTAAAGAGGATTTCAGTAAAGCTACAGTTTTAACGCTGTATCTCTTGCCCGAACTCAATATGCAACTGCGTCCTACTATTCTTAAAATGAAGCCTGGCACAAGAGTGGTATCGCATGCATTTAGTATGGGGGATTGGTATCCTGACGCTGAATTCGATAGTCCTGCCATTTCTTATTACTGGGTTGTGCCTGCTCCAATAGATGGCGTTTGGACCATTTCTGGAATGGAACCCCAAAATAAAGTAACGCTCAAAATAGCCCAACTGTTTCAGGATATTGGCGGAATCCTCCAAATTGGCGAGAGCTCTCAACCGATTCTCAGCCCCAAACTCAATGGTGCAAAACTAAGCTTTAGTTATATCGACCGCAATAAAAATTCGCATAAAGTGTCCGTCACGATTGATAACAATGAATTTAAAGGGATTGATAAAATTGGCGGTTTCTTTACAAGCGAGATAATAGGAAAACGGAATTAGTTTTACCCTTTACATCGCTCTATTTAAATAAACTCTCTCATGCCAGCGACACTGATCACCATCCCCTTATTCCCGCTCGGATCAATGCTTTTTCCGCAAGGCGTTATTCATTTGAATATCTTCGAACTACGCTATATCACCATGATTCGGGAATGCCATAAAAACGGCACTGAATTTGGTCTAGTTGGTATTGAAGAAGGTAGTGAAGTCAGTAAGCCCGGTATGCAAACTTTAAATTTCTTTGAAATCGGCACCCTTGCCCGTATCGTTGATTTTGTTGAAATTGAACCGTCCCTTTTTCAGATTCGCTGCGAAGGTGGCAGTCGTTTCAAAATTCATTCGTCTGCACTTCAAAAAAATGGGCTTTGGGTTGGCGAAATTGAAACTCTTGCTGGAGATTCGCATATTGAAGTTCCTGATGAGCTCGATGAGAGCGTCAATATCTTAGGCAAACTGATTAAACATTTTCAAAAAAGTGGAATTCCCCCCGAGCAATTTCCTTTTTCACAACCCTATCGTTTAAATGACTGTGGTTGGGTTGCTAACCGCTGGGCAGAATTACTGCCAATTAATAATCTTCAGAAAAAATTATTGTTAGAACAAACTAATCCTCGCATTCGTTTGGATCTTGCTTTTGAATTGCTCCAACAAAAGCAAATTCAATTTGACGACGAATGAATTCTCCGCAACGTCTTCTTAGTAGAACAGGTGCAGTTGCCATTATTGTTGGCATTGTGATTGGTGCTGGCATTTTTAAAACACCCGCATTAATTGCAGATATTGTTGGCGATGTTGGTTGGAATATATTAATTTGGATATTGGGTGCAATGATTTCGATGGCAGGTGCACTTTGCTATGCTGAGTTAGCAACCTCCTATCCTCACGCTGGCGGGGATTATCATTTTCTAACACGAGCCTACGGAAAGAATATGTCTTTCTTATATGGTTGGGCCAAAGCGATGGTGATTAATACGGGCTCAATTGCGTTGCTGGCTTTTGTGTTTGGGGATTTCATGACCGAAGCCATTGCCTTGGGCCCCTATTCGACATTGATATGGGCTCTAGGAATTGTTATTACGCTCACCCTGATTAACATCATTGGCATTCGCTCCTCAGCCAATATACAAACGCTTTTTACCCTGATTGAAGTACTCGGCCTTATATCCATCATCAGCGCAGGCGTCTATTTAGCTTTTACGGGAGCGCACCCCGTAGAGAACCCCGCTCTATTTTCCAAGACCCCGCCTTTAGGTTTATTGGGGCTCGCTTTGGTATTTGTTTTATTAACCTTTGGCGGTTGGAATGAATCTGCCTATATCTCCGCAGAAGTTAAAGGCGGGCCCAAAACGATTGTTTCGGTAATCGTTTTCAGCTTGGCTTTAATTACCTTAATTTACTTATTAGTAAACCTAACTTTAATTGAGAGTCTGGGTATCAAAGCCTTGGCTGAGAGTAAAACAGCGCCCTCGGATTTATTGGGTCTTGCTTTCGGAGTGTGGGGTGAGAGATTACTTGGCGTGTTTGTTGCTATCTCAGCACTAACGAGTATTAATGCCACGATGATTGTAGGTGCACGCACCAACTATGCGATTGGTGAAGATTGGTACCCGTTGAGAAAAATGGGACGCTGGCAAGAACAAAGGGGCACCCCAACCACGGCTTATTTTATTCAGGGTTTTATTAGCCTTGCTTTAATTGGATTTGGATCTTTGCAAGCCGATGGCTTTGAGTCGATGGTGGAATTTACGGCGCCGGTATTTTGGAGTTTCTTATTTTTAGTTGGTATAGCTTTGTTTGTTTTGCGTTTTAAAAATAAGAATCATGCAAGACCATTTAGTGTGCCTCTGTATCCATTAACACCGCTTTTATTTTGTGCAGCTTGTGCATACCTCAGTTACTCTAGCTTTGCTTATGCGGAAAGCCGAAATGCGGTTCACGTTTCAGGACTGGTCATGCTTGCTGGGGTAATTGCTCTCGTGATATTAAGACTCAAAGACAAGCCAAAAATCGAGCAAAGCGAATAGAAGAAGCTGGAAGTTCAACACAACTTAAGGGGAAAAATGGTCGGAGTACAAGGATTCGAACCTTGGACCCCCTGCTCCCAAAGCAGGTGCGCTACCAGGCTGCGCTACACTCCGACGGAAGCAACATTATAGCCTCTTAAGCCATCTTTTACACCCTAAGACAGCTTTTCTGACCGAGACTTCGGTAGAATAAGGCTTATGCGTCAGTTAATTACCCGCCCAAGGCAAGCATCCACTCAGCCATTCCAAGCTAGAGCTAGCTCTCTTCGTGTCTGGCTCTTGCTAGGGGTGTTGTTATTTAGTTTGCTCGGCTTCCAAGCGCTTGGACTAAAACATGCCATCGATCACTCCACATACAGCGCTGATCCAGCGAATACGCAGTCCAATCTTCAAACTGATCATGCGTATCCACATCAGGATTCGAGTTCAAGTTGCCACCTATACGATGCGATTACCTTAGCCGCTTTCATCGCTTCTGCTAACCCCATATTGCAACTTCTCAACAATATAAATTTCACTTTGATTTCCTATTTTCAGAATCAATATAATCAAAGCAATCAACAAGCTTACCAATCTCGAGCCCCACCCGCCTTCATTCTCTAAATTTTTAGCATTGCTCTGAGTCTTTTTCAGATCAAACCTTAAACCCTCTCTTCAGTAGAGAGTTATTTAGCAGAATGATGATGAATCACCCCAACAGCGGATTTAAACCAAGCATTTTCTATTTCGCTACTGCAGTAGCAATTACTGCTGTGCTGAGCGATGCAGTCTTTGCGCATGGCGAAGCAAATCCCTTGCAAATTGATGTCACTGGATCACAAGAAGGTGGTCAAGGTATATTGATACCCAGCAAAATCGTAGCAGGCGATGAGTTACAAAATAAATTAGGCAATACCTTGGGAGCTACCTTAGCGAATGAACTAGGTGTATCGGCAACGGGCTTTGGTGCGGGCTCATCAAGACCAGTCATTCGTGGCTTAGATGGTCCACGGGTACAAGTTTTACAAAACGGCTTATCGGTTGGAGATGTTTCCAGTATTTCTCCTGATCATGCGGTTGCCAGTCCCATACAAAATGCTCGGCAAATTGAAATCTTACGGGGTGCCGCTGCGCTCATGTATGGCTCTGGCTCTAGTGGCGGGTTGGTTAATGTCGTCAACGACCGAATTCATACCAACTTACCTACTGAAGTATCCGGTGCGGCCAATACCAGTTATGACACGGTGAGCAATGGTCGCGCCGCATCGGGAGTGATCGATGCTGCTGTCGGCAACATTGCACTCCACTTAGATACCGCCATCAATAACAATAATAATTACCGTTTTCCAGGCAATTCAGCGCTGGATGGCAATACGAATTGGGCAATTCCTGGCATCCAAGGCGTGAACTACACAGGCAAACTTCCTTATTCCTTTACCAACCAAAATAATTTGGGCTTAGGAGCCTCATACATTGGTGCACAAGCTTATACAGGGGTCTCTGTAGAACGTATGAACCATAACTATGGGATACCGACACCAGAAGGTGGTTTTATTCAGCAATCGCAAAACCGCTATGACTTTCAACATCAAACCCGCAATCCCTTTGATGGATTCTCCTCCATCAAAATTAGTGTTGCTAATAGCAACTACAACCATACCGAATTTGCCAGCGACGGAGTTGCAGCGACCATTTGGAAAAATGTTGCAAATGAAGCGCGAATTGATTTAACTCACCAAGAGCTTATGGGATTTAAAGGAAATATTGGTGCTCAATGGAGTGCATCTTCTTTAAATGCAAATGATTTGAATAGTGGAAATTTCAGCATTGTTCCCAATACCAAATCGAATTCCAATGCCCTATTTCTAATCGAAGAAGGGAAATGGGGGGCTCTGCAAACCAATTTTGGCCTACGTTATAACCAAGTCTCTCAAAGCCCCAATACAAATACCGACTATCAAAGCCCTGTATTTACAGGTACGACACCCACTACACCGACGGCGCAATTTCGTAACTTCAATTTATTCTCATCTTCTCTTGGGGGGCTTTGGAATTTTGCCCACGGCTATGGCACCGGTTTGTCCTATACCGTTTCACAGCGCGCGCCTTCGCCACAAGAACTCTATTCGTATGGCATTCATGAATCAACCGCCACCTACGACGTAGGGAATTCAAACTTAAATAAAGAAACCTCGCATAACCTAGAGTACACCTTACAAAAGACTGCCGGTTTATTGAAAGCCAAGGCAAACTTGTATGTCAATAAGTTCAACAATTACATCTACGCCTTCTACACCGGTGCCTACGAAACCCAAACTGGCTTTTCTGTAACCCAAGCACAACAAGCTTCTGCCACGATTAAAGGGGCGGAAGGTGAAATTACCTATAACTGGAATCAAACTGGCACTGCAGCACGACTCTTTGGAGATATCGTGCGCGGTAGCTTTGATGCAGGCGGCAACTTACCGCTCCAGCCCGCACCTCGAGTAGGCGCTGAAATAGCGCATCAAAAAAACGGCTGGTTAACCAGTACGACCTATATTTACGGCTTTCAGCAAAACCGCCTCGCTAGTTGGGAAGTCGGCCCGACGCCGAGTTACAACTTACTAAATGCCACACTATCTTATAGCGAAAAAATCAATCGGGTTAATTGGACTGCCTATGCCTTAGTCAAAAATATCCTGAATCAAGAGATTCGCTATTCCACTACCCCCATGGCAGTTCGGTTATACGCGCCCCAACCTGGGCGAAGCTTCATGGTGGGATTACGCGGTAATTTTTAAGTTGCGCTCAGCGCTCACGACGGAATTAATTTGCTGATGACTAAATTCAGCCAAAGCCTTGCGATCTAAATCTAAACTCGGTGCGGGTAAGAATACAAGCTCAACCAGTAAAGGCTTAGATCGCAAAATCAGCAAAATAGAATCGACTAATGTCATCTCGCCAACAAAAGCTGTTGCCTTGCTTGGTTTACCGGTTTTGCCATCAAAATAACGAATTGCCAACGAGTAAACTGGCGCTCGCGCCAATACCGCTGCCTCAAATAAATTAGGTCGAAAGGGTAAAACTTGATCCCCCGCGGTAGATGTCCCTTCAGGAAAGATGCTAACCGGATTCGATGCAAGGATACCCGCAACCTTTTCTGCTATCTCCTTGCCATGGCGCAAATTATCGCGCTGAATAAAGATAGTCCCTACTTCCTTTGCCATCCAACCGAAAATGGGCCATCTGGCTACTTCCGATTTGGCAACAAACTGGCAGGGTAAAAAGGAGTGAATCGTCGCAATGTCAATCCAAGAAATGTGATTCGATGCCAATAAAAAACCCCCTTGCAGAGGCAATCGTTCTGGATGCTTAACTTGTAAGCGAATGCCGAAAAGATGCAGCAAGCCTTTTGACCACTTTTGAATATGCTGATTTTTTCTCGCCCTCGATCTAAAAGGAAAAATAAATAATAAGGTGGCGACACCTTGTATGACATGCAATGCGATCCGAATTAGCTGAATTAAATTCATTACTCAATGATAGCGCTCTAATGGATTTCAACAGAATTGCCGTAATAAAACTGCAATAAAAATGTCATCAAGGATTCATCTATTAAAGGCTTAATAGAGTTCCATGAGCCACTACAGAGCCATTTGGATTTCTGATGTGCATCTTGGAACCCCCGGATGCCAGGCTAAATTCCTCCTCGACTTTCTAAAGCATAACGAAGCCGATACTTTTTATTTAGTTGGCGACATTATCGATGGATGGCGCCTAAAAAAGACGGTCTATTGGCCGCAATCGCATAATGACGTTCTGCAAAAAATCCTGCGTAAAGCTCGCAAAGGCACTGAGGTGGTATTTATTCCCGGTAATCACGATGAAGCGGCTAGACAGTTTTTGGGGCTTACTTTTGGGGATATTAAGGTTGTCGAAGAAGCGATTCATACTACCGTGGATGGCCGTAAGCTTTGGATCACACATGGCGATTTATTTGACGGCGTTATGCAATACGCCAAATGGTTAGCCTATGTTGGCGACAATCTTTATTCCTTGATTCTCTACTTCAATCGCTATTTGAATCTAATCCGCATCAAAATGGGATTGCAATATTGGTCGCTTTCACAATATCTAAAACACCAAGTCAAAGATGCGGTTAGCTATATTGCTGATTTTGAGCACATCATGGCCCGTGAAGCCCGTATGCGGGACTGCCAAGGCGTAGTTTGCGGACATATCCACAAAGCAGAAATTCGGGAAATTGATGGCCTTCTATATTGCAATGATGGTGATTGGGTCGAAAGCCTAACAGCCCTAGTAGAGACTCACGAAGGAGAACTCAAAATTGTTCATTGGCCACGCATATTGGGCGACAGTAGTTTGGTCGAAACGGTTAAACCCGCTATAAACCCGTTACCAGAACCCCAATTGGCGATGACGTATTTTGGGCCATCCAAAATAAACCTTCAACCTGCTCTAATTAAATCAATGGAGATCTATTCATGAGAATTATGATCATTACCGATGCATGGGAACCCCAAGTCAATGGTGTTGTCAGAACTTTAAAACAAACTTGCTATGAGTTAAGGGCTTTGGGTCATGAAATTGAAATGATTACCCCTGCTGAATTTAAAACAATTCCTTGTCCAACCTATCCTGATATTGCCTTATCCTTATTTGCTGGGCGAAAAGTGGCTAAACGAATTAAATTATTTGCCCCCGATGCGATGCATATTGCCACCGAGGGTCCACTTGGCTTAGCAGCAAGATCGTATGCGGTTCGTAATCATTTACCATTCTCCACCGCCTATCACACCCGCTTTCCTGAATATGTACAAGCACGCACTAAATTACCTCTTAGTATGACCTATGCGTTCTTGCGCTGGTTTCATGGCCCCTCTATGGCGGTTATGGCGCCTACTAAGGTGGTAAAAGATGACCTTGAAAAATACGGTTTTAAAAATGTAGTGATTTGGTCACGCGGAGTCGATCTCGAAATTTTTAAACCCCAAGAATCGAAAGTATTGAATTCAGCTCACCCGATTTATTTATATGTTGGTCGCGTTGCTGTAGAAAAAAATATTAATGCTTTTTTAGAAATCGATTTACCTGGCTCAAAATGGGTGGTTGGTGACGGGCCGGCAATGGCTCAAATTAAAGAAAAATACCCTGACATTAACTATCTCGGGGTACTAAATCAATATGAACTTGCAAAAGTCTATGCGGCCGCTGATGTTTTTGTTTTCCCAAGCAAAACCGATACCTTTGGTTTGGTTTTACTGGAGGCAATGGCTTGCGGTTGCCCCGTAGCCGCGTACCCAGTTACGGGTCCAATCGATGTATTACAAAATTCAAAGGCGGGAGTCATGCACGATGATCTCCGTCAAGCCTGTTTAGAGGCACTTAAAATCCCCCGCGAAGTTGCTCGTGATCACGCAGAGAAGTTCTCTTGGAGAGCAGCAACTGAACAATTTGTGAACCATTTGCGCCCCGTCCCATCCCCAGCTCTTCATCAAACAGCCTTGGCGTAACGATGAATCAAGAACCCTACGATATCAATCAAAACCCGCACAAAGGAAATCGCGGACTGAATAGAGCATTTCATGCAGCCAAAAATTCGTGGCGGGGACTTGTTTTCGCTTTCAAAGAAGAAAGCGCCTTTCGTCAAGAGTTAACTCTACTGATCGTATTAAGCCCCATTGCCTTTTTGCTACCAGCGTCTAATCTAGAAAAGGTCATCATGGTTGGCTCTTTAATCATGGTACTGGCAATTGAATTACTCAATTCCAGCGTAGAAGCTGCGATTGATCGCATTTCCTTTGAGCACCACGATTTATCCAAGCGCGCCAAAGACTTTGGTTCAGCAGCGGTGATGCTGGCCTTATTGGTTGCCCTCATGGTTTGGATTACTGTCATTCTGAATACCCTATAAAAAATAGTTGTAGATCAGATAGTTATTGATTAAGAATGTCTTAAAAGTGTCATATTTTCTGCATAAGATCTAATTAACTATTATTTAATTTATTTAAACTTCGGAACCCCAGGAACCCCACTATGTCGGACATACCAAACCCATTTTCTGCTTTGGATAACCTCTTAAATTCGTATCAAAAACCCAATTTAGCCGAGTGGAAATCAAAAATGGCGCCATTGAAAAAATTCCTCTCTAGCAAGTTAGATCAAAGAAAAAAAGTGATCCTCGCTAATCAAGATCAAGAGGTTTTATCCTCAAACAAAAGGGATGAAGAGTCTCCTGCAATAGTGCGCCCTAAAAAAACTGCTTTTTCGATTCAATGGGCTCACCACGATGATGAGATTAAAGAAGCTCAGCGCCTCCGCTATAAAGTATTTGCTGAGGAAATGGGTGCCCGCCTTCCCGAAACAGAAAGTGGTCTAGATATTGATGAATTTGATCAATATTGCGATCATTTATTGGTTCGGGATCAGGAAACCCTAAAGGTAATTGGCACCTATCGTGTTTTACCGCCTCATAAAGCTAGGGAAATTGGACGCTTATATTCCGACTCCGAGTTTGATTTAACTCGACTCAATCATTTACGCCCGAAATTAGTTGAAGTGGGCCGTTCTTGTGTTCACGTGGATTATCGTTCTGGTGCTGTCATCATGTCGCTTTGGAGCGGTCTTGGACAGTATATGCAACAAAATAATTACGAGATTATGCTGGGCTGCGCCAGTATTCCGATGGCGGATGGCGGTCACTATGCTGCCAGCTTGTATAACTCGCTTACCAACGACCAATTGGCGCCCCCAGAAAATCATGCCTTCCCAAAGCTGTCTTTACCGCTAGAGCGTCTGAATGGCAGTCTTTCGGTCGAAGCTCCTCCGCTCATTAAGGGCTATTTGAAATTAGGCGCCAAAATTTGTAGCGCCCCAGCTTGGGATCCAGACTTCAATACAGCTGACCTATTAACGATGCTCCGCTTATCGGAAATTAACCCCCGCTATGCCAAGCACTTCTTAAATAAAAATTAAATCAAATTAACTTGATATTTTCGGCCGATTCGTTCCCACTCGGCCGCTTCCTTTTGCAAGCTGAACTCAGTTAATGGATGGCGTTCTGCCCACTCATGATTGAGGGCAACCGTAAATCCATCATTGCCATCAAGACCAACGATCGCATTGGGCAAATCATCATCGTTTCGAGAACGGCACAAAACATGAGCCAAACGAATACAAAATAGCATTTTCCAGTCGATAAAACCAGAATTATTAGAAAGTTTGCCTAACTTACCAGTGTGCCCCAATAACAACGATGCGAGTCTTGTTTGATCGTTTTTAGAAAATCCGGGCATATCGGCATTAGCAGCAATGTAAGCCGAATGCTTGTGATAGCCGTTGTGTGAAATTGATAAACCAATTTCATGCAAATTAGCAGCCCATCCTAATAACGATAAATTATCAATCCGACTCTCTTGTGAGTTTTTATTGGGCTTAGGTAATTGCGATAAAAAATTAGCGGCCAAGGTACTTAAGCGCTGAGCTTGCGATCGATCTACCGCATAACGTTGCATAAAGTGCTCGACCGTAACAAATCGCATATCGTGATGCTGCGTACGCCCAAGTAAATCGTATAGAACACCAACGCGCAAAGCGGCATCACTCACTTCCATACTTTCAATGCCTAATTCATCGAAGATGGCAATCATGATGGCTAAGCCACCCGGCAAGACAAGTCGTCGATCTTCCTTTAAACCTATCAAATCGATGGCTTTAATTTTCTCAACCTGCAAAACCCGTTGTTTGAGTTCTTTTAGACCTTGGCGGGTAATTATTCCACCGAAACCATTGTCAATCACATAATCGGTATCTGCCAAACCTGTTAAAAGATGATTCTCATAAATTAAATCGGCTAGGGCGCGCGCTGTCCCTGAGGACCCAACCACTTGTTGCCAGCCTGCTTTAAGGAAGGATTTTGATATGACCTGTACTTCACGACGCGCAGAAAGCTCAGCCTCCTTAAACGAATGCGCATCGATCTGACCATTCGGAAAAAAGCGCATGCTATGGGATACACAGCCAATATACAAACTTTCGAGTAATTTTGGCTCGTACCCTTTGCCAATAATAAATTCAGTTGAGCCCCCGCCAACATCGATGACTAATCGATTTCCATCAACCGCTGGCGCCTCATGGGCGGTGCCGATATAAATTAGACGAGCTTCTTCTACTCCCGCAATAATTTCAATCGGGAAGCCAAGGGCTAATTGCGCCTCAGCAATAAATCGATGGGCGTTGCGGGCCACACGCAGGGTGTTGGTAGCGACAGCCCGTACTTGCTCGCCTTTGAACCCCCTTAAACGCTCCCCAAAGCGACGAATCGCCTCCAAACCCCTCTCAAAAGAGGCCTCGTCTAGGGTTTTATTGCTATTTAGCCCAGCTGCCAAGCGAATTGGCTCCCTCAGCATATCAATCGTTTTTAATTGCATGCCAGAGGCGGTACTATAAGCCTTGGCTATCAAAAGCCTAAAGCTGTTTGAGCCTAAATCAACTGCAGCTACCAAGTCTGAGCCTGCTTGAAAAGGCTCTATGTCGATTTTTTCTGAGGTTGGAGTGCTGGTATTCAAGATTGTCATTATCTTATGAAATAAAAATGACACATTTATTAAATATTCTAAGGTATGTCATCAATATTACTTAACCGTGAAATAGGTGTGTTGGAGTTTAATGCTCGAGTTTTGGCTCAAGCAGAAAACCCTAAAACCCCTTTACTCGAACGTTTACGCTTTTTAAGTATTGTTTCGAGTAATCTGGATGAATTTTTTGAAATTCGCATGGCCGAATTAAAGCAACACCTACTTAGCCACCCTCTAAAAAAAGGCTCTGACGGAATCAGTGTTTTCGAGGAATATGGACTGGTTAGCGACAAAGCACATATTCTAGTTGATCGACAGTACCGACTCTATCAAGAAGTATTAGTACCGCAATTACAAAAAAATAATATCTATTTTTTATCGCAAGACCAACTCAGCGTAAATCAATTCAAGTGGGCAAAGACTTTTTTTCAAAAGGAATTACTCCCCCTACTCACTCCAATTGCTTTAGATCCTGCGCACCCATTCCCGAGAGTCGCTAATAAAAGTCTCAATTTTATTATTCGTCTGAGCGGTAAGGATGCCTTTGGTAGAAAAGCCCAATTGGCAGTGGTACAAGCGCCCCGCGCTTTGCCGAGATTAGTTCAAATTCCTAAAAGACTCACTGATAACTTAGATTGTTTTATTTTTCTCTCGACCTTAATTCAAATTTTTGTTGGAAGGCTATTTCCAGGATTAACTGTGATGGAGTGTCACCAATTTAGGGTAACCCGAAATTCCGATTTATTTGTTTCAGATGATGAGGTTACTGATCTAAGAAAAGCACTTCAAGGCGAGTTGCCTACTCGTCATCTCGGTGCGGCAGTTCGATTAGAAACATCGATTGATATTACTGCAGAGTTACTCAATCGATTGCGAGAAGAAAATCATTTAGAAGAAAAAGATTGTTATCAAGTTAATGGGCCTGTTAATCTGGTGCGCCTCTCCCAACTGCTTGAGTTAGTCAATCGACCGCAATTAGTTTTTCCGGCATATGAGCCAGAGATACAAAAAAAGGGGCTTATAAAAAATAAAGGGGGAATCTCGAGTGAGCCAGAATCATGGTTTGAAAGAATCAAAGAGACGGATATTTTGTTGCATCACCCCTATGAAAGTTTTGAGCCTGTTCTCCAATTTTTAAAAGAGGCGGCTGCCGATCCTAATGTATTAGCAATTAAGCAAACCGTGTATCGCACTGGGGATAAATCTCCGGTCATGGAAGCTTTAATTGAAGCGGCTCGTAACGGCAAAGAGGTAACTGTAGTACTTGAACTGTTGGCTCGTTTTGATGAGCAAACCAATATTAATTGGGCAGCAAAACTAGAAGAGGCTGGTGCGCATGTGGTGTATGGTGTAGTAGGCCATAAATGCCATGCCAAAATGCTACTGATTGTCCGCAAAGAAAAAATCGGCAAGAAGCATAAACCTGCTCTAGTTCGCTACGCTCACTTAGGCACAGGAAACTATCACCCCGCTACATCAAAACTGTACACCGATTTTGGCCTATTGACCTGCGATCCGATGATCACCAAAGATATGCAGCATGTTTTCCAACAACTAACAGGCACTGGCATGCAGATTGAAACCCATGCGATCTGGGAAGCGCCTTTTTCCATGTTAGATGAATTAATTAGCCATATCCGCGCTGAAGCGCAAGCTGCTAAAGCTGGTAAAAGAAGTTTTATTGCCGCCAAAGTTAATGCCTTACTAGACCCCACTATTATTGATGAACTGTATAAAGCTTCGCAAGCAGGCGTCCAAATTGAATTGATTGTGCGGGGGGTATGCGCCCTACGCCCAGGCGTTAAGGGCTTATCGGATCATATCCGCGTGCGCTCCATTATTGGACGCTTCTTAGAGCATCATCGTATTTATTATTTTTACGCGTCTGGTAATCAAGAGGTTTATCTTTCGAGTGCCGACTGGATGGAGCGCAACTTATTTCGCCGAGTGGAAGTGGCATTCCCAGTGAAAGACCCCATACTAAAACAACGTGTGATTGATGAGGGTCTGCGGTTTTTACTAAAAGATAACGCCTCAGCGTGGCTAATGCACTCGGATGGAAGTTACAGCCAAAGCCAGCCGAAGGGAAAACAAAAACCCTTTATTGGACAACTGGAGTTGCTAAAGCAATTCGCTCGGTAGGAAAAATTAAGGTAAAGGTACTGCCCTTGCCAAGAGTGCTCTCAATTTTTAACTCAGCCTGATGGCGATTGGCTATATGTTTTACAATCGCCAAGCCCAAACCAGTGCCGCCTGTTTCACGCGACCGACTACGATCTACTCGATAAAAGCGCTCAGTTAATCGAGGTAAATGTTCCGGAGCAATGCCAGACCCGGTATCCGTGACTGAAAAAACTCCTTTACCTGACTGTTCCACCCGCCAGCTCACATTCACATTCCCACCTTGCGGCGTATACCGAATGGCATTCGAAACCAAATTGGATAAAGCCGAAATTAATTCACGCTCTTCCCCTTTCAGAGAACCCTCTGCTGAAATATCAAAGCTTAGTTGATGTTGATTTTTTGATAAAGCTTGAGCATCATTTTGAATCATTGCCATTAATGCCGCCATCGATACAATTTTTTGTGGGGCGGGTTGCGTATTTGCCTCAATATTGGCTAGCGTTAGAAGATCATCGACTAAATTCTTCATGCGCCGCGCCTGATCCATCATTAGTCCTAAATATTGATCCTTTTGTTCGGGATTTAAATTAAGACTTTGCACAGTCTCTAAAAAACCCATCATCACGGTTAAGGGGGTACGCATTTCATGCGATACATTCGCTACAAAATCGCGCCGCATTGCTTCAGCTTTTCTTAAATCAGTAACGTCTTGAATCAGCAATAAGCGCCGATTGGTAGCAAAAGGAAAAGCTTGAATCATTAAAATTAAATTATTAGTTGGTCCCATTTGTTCAATCAAAATGGGTTCTTCATAATCACTGGCTTTAATATAATCAACAAATTCAGGGCGCCGCACAATAAAATGAATACGTTGCAAAGCGTCGCGCTTAAAACTGATGCCTAAAAACCGTTCTGCAATTTCATTACACCATTCAATTTGATCTTGGTCGTCTAACATGACAATACCATTCGGTGAGGCCTGAAAGGCCTCGATAAAACGCGCGTGCTGCGACTCTATTTCTAATTGCCGTTTTCGAAATTGACTAATTAATCGCTGCAAACGAAAGAAAATTTCTCCCCATGCGCCCTTGTAACCAGAAATATCACCTATAGCGGCATTTTTAATATATGAATCCAAGCGGCCTAAACTAATGTAAGCGAACAGGAGCGGTAAAGCCATAATTAATAAAGCGATTACCAAACCACTATTCGAACCAAAGAAATGTCCAAACAATAAACCTACTACCGCAGCCACAGTCAATTGGACTAAAAGCCGAAAAAGATGAATTAGCATGCCTACATCTTAGTGCAATTAGGTAAGATCAACCGATGCACCAAAAAAAACGAATCAACTACTAGGATTTTTGGTAATCCGATAACCGCTTCCGCGCACTGTTTCTATATATCCCTCACAAGCCCTCAATGCTAATGCAGCCCTTAGTCTTTTAATATGAACATCAACAGTTCGCTCTTCAATATAAACATCGTCTCCCCATACCCTATCCAACAACTGTGAACGGCTATGAACGCGTTCTGGATTGGCCATCAAGAACTGTAACAAACGGAATTCAGTAGGACCCAAATGAATTAATTGAGATTCTTTTTGCGGCCAATTGGCGGTGACTCGATGCGTTTCAGGGTCCAAGCAAATAGGCCCAAGAATTAGAACTTCCGCAATGGCATTGCCCAAACCCCTCGACTGGCGCCTTAAGAGGGCTCGCACTCGAGCTACTAACTCCTTCGGAGAAAAGGGTTTGGTGACATAATCATCAGCGCCTGCATCCAAACCCAATACCTTATCCACTTCAGCGCTTTTGGCGGTCAACATTAAAATCGGGATAAACTGAGTTTCCTCTTTTGCTCTTAATTCTTTAGCAAATTGCATACCCGACTTACCAGGTAGCATCCAATCCAAAACAAGCAGATCAACTTTTTTGGATCGCAGAACTAATAAGGCTTCGTCTGCCTGCAACGCCCTTTCAACCTCATAACCGGCATGAGTTAAATTAATCGCAATTAATTCTGCAATCGATGGCTCATCTTCGACAATTAATATCTTTTGGGCCATTGATGATAGTTAACTATTAGCTTCGCGCACTAATTCTGCGTGGGAAATATGCCGCACATCAGCGCCTTTTACAACATAGATTACAAACTCAGCAATATTTTTGGCATGATCCCCAATCCGTTCGATTGCTTTAGCAATAAATAATAAATCAAGTGCTGTCGAAATCACTTTAGGATCTTCTGCCATATAAGTAATGAGCTTACGCACAAACCCGCGAAACTCCTCATCAATCTGACGGTCATCCTCTACGACCTTAGCCGCATTGACTGAATCAAGGCGCGCAAAGCAATCTAGACTTTGACGAAGTAAATCGAGCGCCATTTGGCCTGATACCTTTATCTCGGCAGAATTAATTTTGTAATTGGCAGACTCTTCAATAATTCGCTTAGACCGTTTAGCGATTTTTTCTGCCTCATCACCAGCTCGCTCTAAATTCGTAATCGCCTTAGAAATTGCCATTACCAAACGTAAATCACGCGCTGTGGGCTGTCTTAAAGCAATTAATTCGACGCAAGCGGAGTCAATCGAAACCTCGAGCGCATTGACCTCAGTTTCACGCTCGATTACTTGATTACAAGCATCGATATTGAGCTCTGAAAAAGCTTTTAAAGAAGCAGTAATTTGAGCCTCCACAATACCGCCCATTTGCAATAACTTAGCGGATAGTGAATTCAGTGCTTCGTCAAACTGAGATGAAAGATGTTTATCTGGCATATATTTTTCCTTAACCGAATCGACCGGTAATATAGTCTTCTGTTTCTTTTCGTTTAGGCTTTAAGAAAATTTCATCTGTCTTGCCAAACTCAATTAATTCACCCAAATACATATAAGCAGTAAAGTCCGACACTCGGGCAGCTTGCTGCATATTATGCGTGACGATTGCAATTGTGTAATCTTTTTTTAATTCATTAATTAATTCTTCAATTTTAGCCGTGGAAATAGGATCTAAAGCAGAAGTTGGCTCATCTAGCAAAAGAATAGATGGTTTAACAGCAACCCCACGCGCAATACACAAACGCTGCTGTTGCCCGCCAGATAATGACAGGCCACTTTGGCCCAACTTATCTTTTACTTCGCCCCATAAAGCGGCTTTATTTAAAGCCCACTCAACTCGTTCGTCCATTTCGGCATTGGATAAACGTTCATACAAACGAACGCCGAAGGCAATATTTTCATAAATCGACATGGGAAATGGGGTTGGCTTCTGAAATACCATCCCAATTCTGGAGCGCAACAAATTAACATCTCGCTCTGCAGACAAAATATTATCGCCATAAAAATCAATTGAGCCTTCAGCGCGCTGCCCTGGATACAGGTCATACATGCGGTTTAAAGTCCTTAATAAAGTCGACTTACCGCAACCCGAAGGGCCGATAAAAGCAGTTACCTTTCTTTCGGCAATATCTAAATTGACATTTTTTAGAGCCTGAAAGGATCCATAATAAAAATTAAGATTTCGAACCTCAAGGGCAATTTTTAGAGGCACGGCAACCGTATTTTCCATAAATGATGTGCGGCTTAATGGTTCAATTTGCATAAAAGATTCCATGGTAATCATGCTTTTACCTTGTTACGAAAAAAAACTCGGGCCAAGATATTAAGCCCCAGAACAGCAAAAGTAATTAATAATGCTCCGCCCCATGCGAGGTTAACCCAATTATCATAAGGACTCATTGCAAATTGAAATATAACCACTGGCAAATTCGCCATGGGAGCGTTCATATTCATCGAAAAGAATTGATTATTTAAAGCAGTAAACAAAAGTGGTGCAGTTTCGCCACTAACCCGAGCCAATGCCAATAAAACGCCAGTAATAACTCCGCTTTGTGCTGCGCGCAAGGTAATGCTGACAGAAACTTTCCAACGTGGCGCACCTAAAGCATAAGCGGCCTCGCGCAGATTGCTAGGTACTAAACGCAACATATTTTCCGTGGTTCTCACAACTACAGGGATTGCAATTAAGGACAAAGCCATCGTTCCAGCCCAACCGCTAAAGTGCTTCATTTGAGCCACCATCACGGCATAAACAAATAAACCGATCACAATCGATGGGGCAGAAAGCATAATATCGGTAACAAAACGAGTTAGTTCAGCAAAACGGCTTCGATCACCATACTCCGATAAATAGATGCCAGCCATGATACCAATGGGTGTGCTAATCAATGCACAGGAACCCACCATTAAAAGACTCCCTAAGATTGCATTCGCTAAACCACCGCCATCCGACCCAGGCGCAGGAGTGCTCGCAAAGAAAAGTGAGGGCTGAATAGCAGAAAAACCCTTGTATAACAAAATACAAAGAA
Organism: Polynucleobacter sp.; assembly: GCA_016462905.1. Lineage (GTDB taxonomy): Bacteria > Pseudomonadota > Gammaproteobacteria > Burkholderiales > Burkholderiaceae > Polynucleobacter. The sequence goes on from JAEMSI010000029.1 coordinate 18,129, forward strand.
TCCAAAATAAAAATACCATGCCAATTGACATCGCAACCATGGATAAAAACAATCCAATCTGATTCATGCGCTTTCGCCTAGCAAATATAGCTGCGCCAACTGGGTTCATTTCAATTTGACTCATCAATTAAGTTTTGCTGCCCTGTTTATTTTCCATACGCAATAACATCCCCTTTGCCAATGCTAAAACAATGAAAGTAATTGCAAATAAGGCTAAAGCTAAAGCAAATAAAGACGAATAATGTAGACCCAACTCTGCCTCACCAAACTCATTTGCCAAGGTCGAGGCAATTGAATTGCCTGGTGCAAATAAAGAAGGGGTTAATTTATGGGCATTACCAATAACAAAAGTGACTGCCATTGTTTCGCCTAATGCCCGTCCTAAACCCAACATAACCCCACCAATTACGCCAGTCTTGGTATAAGGTAAAACAATATTTTTAACGACTTCCCAAGTGGTACAACCAATTCCATAGGCAGATTCTTTAAGCACTGGCGGAACAATCTCGAACACATCTCGCATCACAGAGGCAATGAATGGCAAAATCATCATGGCTAAAATTAGGCCTGCGCACAAGATACCAATGCCATTAAAAGCACCAGAAAACAAAACCCCCAATCCTGGAATTTTTCCCAGCGTACCGGCTAATAAAGGCTGAATATACTGAGCAAATAAAGGGGCAAAAATAAATAATCCAAACATCCCATAAATAATCGATGGTACTGCCGCCAATATTTCAATGGCGGTACCAAAGCTTCTGCGCAAAGGCTTAGGGCATATCTCGGTTAAAAATACGGCGATCCCAAAACTAAGCGGCACGGCAATGCACAATGCAATTGTTGAAGTAATTACGGTGCCGTAAATAGCAATTAAACCGCCAAACTCATCGTTATTAATATCCCACTCAATCGTAGTAAAAAAAGAAGGGCCGAATTTACTAAGAGCTGGATAAGCATTAATGACCAAAGAGGCAATAATGCCCAATAAGGTCAGCAGAACGGATAAAGCAAATAATTGAGTAAGTCGATAAAAAAGAAAGTCCTGAAAACGCTGAGTCCTTGCAAATCTTAGTGTTTGCGCGTCGGCAAACTCAGCGTTAGAAATAGTCATTCGTTATTTTGTTTTAATTTGCGACCAAACATTTTTACGAATAAAGTCGGTAGTGACATCAGGCATGGCTACATAATCCAAATCCTCTGCCATTTTTTTGCCCTCTTTAAACGCAAAGTCAAAGAATTTAATGACTTCAGCTGCATTCGCTTTATTATCAGGATTCTTATACATCAAAATAAACGATGCTCCCGTAATAGGCCAGGATTTTTGACCAGGGGCATTCGTAATAAAAGTTCCCATACCGGGAATTTTTGACCAATCTGTCCCAGCCGCAGCGGCAGCAAATGTCACATCGTCTGGCGCAACCACCTGCCCATCACGATTCTTTAATTTAATCCACGTCATATTATTTTTCTTGGCGTAAGCGTATTCAACATATCCTACCGAATTTTTCACCCTAGCCACTACTGCAGCGACGCCCTCATTTCCCTTGCCGCCTACAGAGGAGGCTGCGGGCCATTTAACCGAAGCGCCAGAACCTACGGCAGTAGCCCAATCTTTACTGGTTTTGGCTAAATAATCAGTAAAAATAGCGGTAGTTCCAGAACCATCCGCACGATGTACTACGGTAATTTGGCCTGGAGGAAACTTAAGGCCGGGACTTAAAATACCGAGTCGCTTGTCGCCCCAGTCGGTAATCCTACCCTGGAAAAGATCGGCCAAAGTAGTTCCGTCCAGAATTAATTCACCAGGCTTAATGCCTTCAACATTAATGACGGGAACCACGCCGCCCACAACCGCAGGAAACTGCACCATTCCATCTTTTTCTAGATCTTCAAACTTCACGGGATTATCAGAGGCTCCAAAATCAACCGTTTTGGCCTTAATTTGTTTTACACCGCCCGAAGAACCAATCGATTGATAGTTCATGCCATTACCTGTTTTGGCTTTGTAAGCTTCAGCCCATTTGGCATAAATAGGGTATGGAAAAGTAGCGCCTGCACCAGTGATATCGGCAGCAAAAGAAATTCCCGCAAATGAAATGGCCAAGGAGGCGATCGACGCGGTAGCCAGAAGTTTTTTGATGGTCATGAATCAATCCTTTGATCTAAGTTGAATGAATCAAGCTAGACAATAAAGATCAAATATGACGTCATGATGACAATAAAAACTGAATCAAATCAATTATTTGCAATATTGATTCAACTTATTAATAAGTGGCTCTGGGTATCAACTCCGCAATCGCCTCAGCACTTTTTTTTGCTAAATCAGCGT
>JAEMSI010000030.1:0-1315 GCA_016462905.1 Polynucleobacter sp.
TCCTATTTTGAAAATTGAATCGATCTCCAGTGGGCGCGTTAAGCCGCTCTTGGTTCGCGATGGCAAAGAATTGAGGCAAGTAGTCTCTGGAATTAACAAATCGCCGATTAGCACCCTACAGAACCCCATTTCAATTGAAATTAATCGACTAGGCATTATCGGGGATGAGCAAGCCGATCTAACGGTGCATGGTGGGGTTGAAAAAGCAGTTTATGTCTACCCAGTTGAACACTACGCCTTTTGGAAAACAATTCTGGAACAAGAAAAACGTCCAAACAATTTGATGCAGCATGGCTTCTTTGGCGAAAATCTCACTATCTCAGGAATCAATGAGAAGGAAGTATTTGTTGGCGATCAATGGAAAATAGGAAATACGCGTTTTAGCGTGGTGAAGCTTCGTGAGCCCTGCTATAAATTCAACGCTAAGATGGGTTTTAGTAGTGCGTCTAAGTTAATGCTACAAAATGCCTATAGCGGTTGGTATTTGCGTGTTCTTGAGCAAGGAAGCATCAAAGCAGGCGATCTGATTTCGGTCACAGCAGGTCGACAAGAAATTAGCATCCATCAACAAAACTTAAATTTACTCCGCCTCAATATTCGCTGATTTCACAACTGCCGACCATTTTTTTAATTCAGCGATAACGTAGTCTGTATATTGTTTTGGATTCATGTAATCGGCGCTAGATCCTAAATCGATTGCCTTTTGTTTAAAAGCAGGAGACTGAACCACTTTAGCAATTTCAGCGCTTAATTTATCGATAATCGCTTTGGGGGTTGCTGCTGGAGCGAATACACCAAACCACGAAGTAGCATCAATTTTGGGGTACCCCACCTCAGCCGTCGTTGGCACATCGGGCAAACTCGGCAAACGCGTTTTACCCGTTACCGCTAATACGCGCAATTTACCATTGGCAATATGGCCAATAAAAGGCGGCGCGGTTCCAAAGGTGATATCAACCTGCCCCGCCAATAAATCTTGTAAAGCAGGGCCCGTTCCTTTATACGGGACGTGTACCATTTTGATTCCAGCTTGCTGCTCAATCATGGCACCAGTCACGTGTTGCAAAGATCCGTTCCCCGAGCTAGCAAAATTAATTTTTCCAGGGTTGGCTTTAGCATACGCAATGAATTCCTTAAAATTTTGAAAAGGTAAATCACTGCGAATTACGATAATTTGCGGCGCTGAAATCACATTAGCGACCGCCTGAAAATCAGACTGCTCCCATTGTTGCTGTTTCGAAACAAAGGGAGTAATCACATGGTAACCCGAGTATTCCATCATGATGGTATAGCCATCAGCGGGCGCACGCTTAAC
>JAEMSI010000030.1:1415-20305 GCA_016462905.1 Polynucleobacter sp.
CATTTTTTATGCGTAAAAATACAAGCTTAGGATCTAATTTCTTTGATTTAATCAGCATGCCCTATCCCCAAAATGCCATTAACAAAACTAATATACCCGAGGTCAACATCACTAACTCCATTAATTGCATGAACCGTTTTTCGGGCAGACTGAGAACAATTCTCTTCGAAACTAGCGAGCCCACAAAAACGCAGGCTCCGATAAGAAGTCCTTGATAGATCGAGGTTAAATTAATCACTCCCAGTCGATGAAATACCAAACCTTTTGTAAAAAACAAAGATAAAGAACTAGCCGCCTCGGTTCCTAAAAAAGCTCCTTTAGATAAGCCGTAAGCTAAGAAAAATGGAGTATTGATTGCGCCAGTAGTTGCGACAATTCCAGTTAAAAAACCAATGCCCAGACCGACTAAACCCATTTGCCAAAGCGCGACTGCCATTTTTTGTTTACGCATCCAGCGACGAATCGGAATTAATAAAATTAAGAATGCGCCTAAAATCATTTCAATTAAGCGTGCATTCAAAGAAACTAAAGTATTCGCTCCCAAAATAACTCCTGGTATTGCCATTGCACTATAGGCAAAAGTAACTCTCCAATCAATTTCACGCCACCACAGCAATACACGCGATAAATTAGCTACAGTAGCAACAATCGCAACGATTGGGATCGTTTGCAAAGGTCCAAAGAAATAAACCAAAGGGGGTATCAAAATAATCGTAGTACCAAAACCAATCACGCCACCCAATATTCCTGCCGCAAAACCAAGCGCTCCCAACAAAAGGCTAATAAAGAAAAGTTCCATTATTTTTTAGATTCTGAATCGGCTAGCTTGCAATCAAATATCACCGCAACTAATTCTTGGCGCTCTCGATACACTTCTTTTTTCATACTGTGTATGATATTCCTTATATCAACGTCTTTTACTGCAATGACTGAACCATTACCGAAACCCACTCCATTTAATTCGAAGAAATTCATCAATAAAACGGTGTTGATTGTTTTCGGTATCCTTAATCTTTTAATCTTAATTACTGTTTGGGTGACTTACGAATGATGACTCTTTGGGGTAGAAAAAATTCAATTAATGTACAAAAAGTGCTTTGGTGTCTTGCTGAGCTAGGCCTTGAGGAAAAACGCGACTTTACTCGCATTGACGCAGGGCTTGAATATGGCGTTAATAAAAGCCCTGAGTATCTAAAAATGAATCCTAATGGGCTTGTACCAGTGCTTCAAGATGGCGACCTAATTCTGTGGGAATCGCACACCATCATGCGTTATTTAGCAAAAAAATATGACAGCCAAGTGCGCTTCTCAAAGGATGCTGGTATTCAAGCGGCCTCCGAAAAATGGATGGACTGGAAATTATCAACTCTTTGGCCTACTTTGCGGGTTGCTTTTCTTGGCCTGATGCGCACCCCTGAACCCGAACGAAATTATGAGGCAATCAAAAAAAGTTTTGCTGACTCCGATAAATTACTAGGGATGATTGATATTACGTTGGCTGATAGACCTTATCTTTCAGGGCAATCTTTTGAATTAGGTGATATGTGTATTGCGCTGGGTGTAAACCGATGGGTTTCTTTGTCGAATTTACATCCCGATATATGCCCTCGAACTGACTATAAAAACATAGCGAAATGGTATCAACAGATTCAAGAGAAAACCCTCTTCCAGATTACTCAACAAACATAATTTCTTTTCAATTTATTAGAGATTTTTTTACGCTATGTTATCGACCCCTCAGGCTAGACGTCACTTACACCAACGCGCCGTTACTTTTAATGGCTATGCGCGCGATGATGGGCTTTGGGATATTGAGGCTCATTTACGCGATACGAAATCACACGATTTTCCAGTGGGGGAACGCATCTTTAATCCCGGTGAAGCGATCCACGATATGGAGATTCGTTTAACAGTCAATCAAGATTTAATCGTTCAAGATATTGAAACCTTGATGCGATCGACGCCCCACCCAGAATGCCCTGAGGCAACTGCGGCTATGAAAAAAATGATCGGCTGTTCTTTGAAATCGGGTTGGCGAAAATCGATTGAGGAAAATTTAGGAGGCGTGGCTGGGTGCACGCATCTACGAGAACTGCTCTTTAACATGGCAACCGCAGCGTTTCAGTCCGATCCAAAGGAATTTTTTACCAACCAAGAAACTGAAAAACCGCCCACCCACCTAGGCAAGTGTAAAGCTTGGGATTTCAATGGACCAGTCGTGATGCGAATTTTTCCCAAGTTTTACCAGTGGAAAAATCCAGAGGGTAAAACCTAAATTAACGCGTAAAGATGAAATAGATAAAAATCAAGAAGAAAAAGATTCCAACAAAAGCAGCTACTAATCCCGAATAAAGCTTAATGGTCTTGTTCTTTACTAATTCTGGGTATTCCATAAAATCCTCACTTTAATAGTCTCACAGGAATACTTTATCAAAAAATAGACATAAGAAACAGGTCAAGCTAGATTTACAGATTAAATTAATTTCAGCTTTCTTTTTGCAGTGCAATATAAGGTCGATGAATAAGCCGTAAAAAGCCGGTTAAGTCGCTGAATTGAATCAATTAATTAATCAACTAATTTTGAATCGATTAGGCATCCATAATCGGATTTGCGAGGATGCCAATCCCCTCAATCTCGATCTCGCAAAGATCCCCCTGCTTCATAAATACCGGGGGAGTTCGCGCATACCCCACTCCTGCTGGAGTACCCGTAATCACCACATCACCCGGCTCTAGTGTCATGCACTCGGTAATTAAAACAATGGTTTCTGCAATGCCCCATAAAAAATCTTTGGTATTGCCATTCTGCATGGTCTTTCCATTCAAACGGGTTTGCACTTGCAAACCATGTGCTCCCTTTGGGAGCTCGTCAGGGGTAACCAGATAAGGGCCAAAGCCACCGGTCTGATCGAAATTTTTTCCAATCGTCCATTGTGTCGATTTACGTTGGTAATCCCGAATACTGCCATCATTAAAAATGCTATAGCCCACCACACAATCTAAAGCATTATCTAAGGTTAAATTTCGGGCCCGCTTACCCACAATAAATGCAAGCTCAGCTTCATAATCCAATTTATCGGAAACCTGTGGACGAATAATCGCTTGCAAATGGCCCGTCAAAGAACTTGGTCCGCGCATAAAAAACCCAGGGTATTCGGGCCGTGCATGCCCGCCCTCTTTGGCATGGTCGGCGTAATTTAAACCGAGGCAAATGATTTTTCCAGGTCGATCAATTAAGGGAATAAATGAAATGGCTTCGATGTTTTGTGGCACCACTTTCGAATTGGCAGCTAAATGTTGAATTTTTTCCAATGCCCCAGAAAAAGCAATGATTTCAAGCAGAGTTTTCGGTAAGCTAGGGTCTAAATCTGCAACACTTAAAAATTGATTTAGTGAAGCGTTAATCAGAACACCTACCTGTTTATTTTTATGTTGATCTTGATAACTAAATAAACGCATGTTTTATCTATAGTCCATTTTTAAATTCAATCCATAATATAACTACTTTTTTCCTAACTCCCTTTTTGACTGATTCATAATTGCACCATGACCCAAACTAAAGCAAAAATCCACGGCGGGAAAATATTAGCCAATGCCCTAGTTCGGCAAGGCGTCGAAATTGCTTTTGGGGTTCCTGGTGAGAGTTTTCTGCCACTCTTAGATGGTTTGGTTGACCATGCTGATCGCTTACGCTTTATTACCTGTCGACAAGAAGGTGGGGCTTCGTATATGGCTGAGGCCTATGCCAAATTAAGCAATAAACCAGGGGTTGTGATGGTTACGCGCGGCCCAGGCGCAGCCAATGCCTTAATTGGTATTCATACCGCCTTTCAGGACTCTACCCCCATGATTTTATTGATTGGTCAAGTGGGGACCGATATGGTCGGTCGTGAAGCCTTTCAAGAAATGGACTATCGCAAGGTCTACTCTGAATGCGCCAAGTGGGTCGGCAGCATTGATCGCGCCGATCGAATTGATGAATATGTATCGCATGCCTTTCATCTTGCCCAATCAGGCAGAAAAGGTCCTGTTGTTTTGGCGCTGCCAGAAGATGTCCTGTATCAACTAGCCGAAGAAAAACCACTCCCTGCCGCGCATATTGTCGAAGCCGGTTTAGACCAAAGTCTTTTTGCAGAAGCGATGTTCGCTTTTACCCAGGCTAAGCAACCCATGGTGGTGGCTGGTGGTGGCGGCTGGAATCAATTCGCTTGTGCACAGTTAATCGAATGGGCTGAGCGCGAGTCCATACCGGTTGCTACCAGTTTCCGCTCACAAGATATTGTTGATAATCTAAGACCCTGCTTTGCAGGCGACCTCGGAATTGCTGCCAACCCCCTGCTCACTCAACGCGTTCAAGCGGCCGATGTTTTACTGGTGATTGGCGAGCGTCTAGGCGAAATGACTACCGCAGGCTATAGTCTTTTTTCTGTACCTGAGGCAAGCACAAAAATCATTCATGTTTTGCCGAGCGGCGATGAATTGGGACGAGTTTACCGCCCCGCATTTGCAATCAACTCAAGCATGACTAATTTTTGCAAAGCGTTAAAGCCAATCAAAATGCTAGATCAATACGATCGCATGCAGATGCAACAAGCGCATGCTGAGTATTTAGGTTTTACCAAACCCACGCAAATTCATGGCGACTTACAGCTCAGCGAAATTGTTGCAAGTTTGCCTCAATACATTCCCCGCGATTCGATTATTACCAATGGCGCCGGTAATTTTGCAACCTGGGCTCATCGTTTTTACCCCTATGGCCCTTTTAAAACGCAATTGGCGCCTGCGAATGGCTCAATGGGTTACGGCTTGCCCGCCGCGATTGCTGCGAAATTAGTGGATCCGAATAAAACTGTAATCGCCTTTTGCGGGGATGGCGATTTTATGATGAACTGCCAAGAATTAGCCACCGCTTTACGCTATCAGGCACAGCCGATTATTTTGATTATTAATAACGGCATGTATGGCACGATTCGGATGCATCAAGAGCGCGAATTCACCACCCGCATCTCGGGCACCGAATTAACTAATCCCGACTTTATTAAATTTGCGGAAAGTTTTTCGATGCCTGGATATAGAGTAAGCAAAACCAAGGAGTTTGCAGCAGCAATGCAATCCGCTCTAAAAAGTAAAAGCGGTGCGATCATTGAATTGGTGATTAACCCCGAAGCGATTACTCCCAGCAAAAAATTGTCTGAATTAGGTCAGATTAAAAAATAATTAATCGACTTTAGCGCCAGAGTCTTTTACAACCTTAGTCCACTTCGCGATTTCTTTATTGATATAGACTCCAAATTGGGCAGGTGTATTTCCCACTGCCTCGGCGCCCATTGCCGCATACTTCTCTCGGACTGATGGTGATTGAATTGCTTTAATCACTTCTCGACTAATCGTATTTAATAATTCAGGCGGTAAATTGGCGGGAGCCAAAACACCAAACCAAGAAGTAGCCTCATAGCCAGGCAAATTAGCCGCCTCAGCAATGGTTGGCAAATCGGGAAAAGCAGTTGAGCGTTTCGCGCTAGTGACTGCTAAGGCTTTTAATTTGCCGCTTTTAATAAAGTTAATCGAGGATGGTAGATTATCAAACATAATATCGACGTTACCCGCAATTAAATCGGTGACCGCTGGCGGACTACCTCGATAAGGCAGGTGCACCATAAATGTTTTGGTCATTGACTTAAATAATTCACCCGCCATGTGAATAGAGGTGCCGTTACCGCTCGAAGCCATATTGACCTTGCCAGGATTGGCGCGTGCATATTGAATCAAATCATTCACGCTATTAATTTTGTTACGCTTAGCGAATTCAGGATTAACCACCAATACATTCGGAAACTCGGCTGCCAAACTAATGGGAGTGAAATCTTTTACGGGATCAAAAGGCAACTTACCACCCCCCTGCGTATACAGCGGAAGATTAATTCCATGCGTACCAACCGAACCCATTAACCAGGTATAGCCGTCAGGTGCTGACCGAGCCACAATCTCCGCGCCAATATTGGCGCCAGCACCCGGTTTGTTATCAATCACCACATTCCACTTATTCATAGCCGCTAACTCGACCGCCAAAGGGCGAGCAATATTATCGGTAGCACCACCTGCAGGAAAAGGCACTACTAAACGAATTACTTTATTCGGAAAGTTCGCCTGAGCCAAAACCAAACTAGAGACAAACAAAGAGAAGAACAAAAAACTAATCCTAATCAAATAATTCATAAATTACCCTTTAACCCTTTAACACTTTAAATAGGAGATTGAATATGCCCTACTGGCACTGCCTAGATGAAATGATAGCCTGAACCGCAATATAACCATCGGGATTAATCGAACTCTCACCCACAAAGGGCTCGTCAATCACATAGGTCAGACCCATCAATACGCCTAAACAACTTAAAAGCATATAAGACAAGAATAAGTTGGTTATTTTTTTATCGGAAATATGATAAAAAATAATTGCTGAAATTGAAATTAACACCAACATCGCTAACCAAAAAATCTTGGGTAACTGAGCATTTCCAAGAGAAATACGATGATATCGAGACAATGATAGTTCCTTGATTAAGGGGTTCAAAATATCAGTAGCATCTAAATTAATCTTTCCTTGCTTACGCAAAGCTAAGATATTTTTGCTCATCTCATCAAATAGCAGTCTGGTAGCCTCATTGCCACGACCTAGGCTCATTACCGGCCATTCATCCACAATAATCGACTGAGTATATTGACCCAATTGAGACCGGATAAGTTGCATCTCAGGCGTACAAAAGGCTGCTAAAGTTCGATCGATATCATTAATGAAGGCAATCTCATTGGTGATTTGCAGATTAATTTTATTTTTGTCATTTAATTCAGAGACCAAGGACAAGGTCAAGACAAAACCAGAAAGCATGATAAAAACTCCCAGCAGCGCGCCCTGATTATAAAAAGCCAGTTCCGATGCATACTTGAATTTACTATCTAATGCTTTAATTAAAAAGAATAAAAAAGTGCCTCCTAAGCAAAGCACAAAACAGAAAAAAAATAAATTAAATGCATCCGAGTAGTTATGCAAGAAACTCATATTTTTATACCTATTCGTATTTTTTCAAAGCAGCTATTCGGTTTTCATCCAACTCTGCTAAAGAGTTCACTGAAAACCCTAAGTCATTTACTAATCCAGTATGCAAGGAATAAGCCCAGCCATGGATTGTTAGACTTTGACCGCGCTTCCAAGCATCTTGCACGATTAAGGTTTCGCAAACATTGACAACCTGCTCAATCACGTTTAACTCAATCATCCGATTTAATTTCTCGTCGGACGACAAAACCTCGCCCAAATATTTTTCGTGCATTTGCTCCACGTCTTTCACGTGTCCCAACCAAATATCGGCCAAACCAACCCGCATATTATTGAGAGAGGCTTTGACCCCAGAGCAGCCCGAATGCCCTACGACCAAAATATGTTTAACCTTTAAAACATCGACTGCAAACTGAATTACCGACAAACAATTCAAGTCAGTGTGCACAACCACATTGGCAATATTGCGATGAACAAAGAGTTCGCCGGGTTGCAAGCCAACAATCTCATTAGCGGGTACGCGACTATCTGCGCAACCAATCCACAAATACTCTGGCGTTTGTTGATGGACCAAAGCGCTAAAGAAGTCAGGGTCTTCAGTCAGCTTGGTTTGGGCCCAACGCTGGTTATTTTTAATTAAATTATTAAGGGATTTTCCAGAATTTGCCATACACAATCCACCATGATCCAAGTTAATCAATGAAGTAATCAGGCTTTAATTTAACAGACTTTTTGCTTAAATCTCGCGGCATTAATGCGACAATCACAAACAAAGCAAAACAAGCCCACTTGATTGAATCATTCTATTTTAGAAATCGTCCAATACACTGGCCTCTTATGGGCAGGCTTGGTTATTTTTGCCGCCTACTTTGTATATGGAATCTCAGGTTTTGGCGCATCGATTATTGCCGTCCCATTCTTGGTGCAAATCTACCCCCTTAAAACGGTCATCCCTGTGATGGTAATCATTGATCTTTTTGCGGGGCTCTATTTAGGGAAAAAATCATTTAAAAGCGCTGATAAAAAAGAATTGCTATGGCTTTTCCCATTTACGATTCTGGGTATGTTCATTGGGCTTTATTTATTGATTTACGCCGATAGTCGCTATCTTTTAACGCTACTGGGAATTTTTGCTTTAGGTGCTGGCATCAAATTCTTAATCGAAAAAAAGGAGTTAACGCCAACAATAATTAATCGCTGGTGGGCTTTACCATTTGGGATTGCGGGTGGAATTTTTACAGCATTATTTGCAACGGGTGGAGTGATCTACGCCTCTTATTTAGCAATGCGCCTCAAAAACCCTGCACTGCTGCGTTCAACCATGGCTTTTGCTATTTTAATTTTAGTTTTATTACGGGGTGCTTCCATGCTTGCAACCGAGTTACTTTTTCAAATCCAAGTATTAGTGATTGGTGGCTTACTATTAATACCCATGGCCCTTGGTTTATGGCTTGGTAATCAATTGCATCACAAAATGAACTCTCAACATCTTAAAAAGGTGTATGGCCTAATTATTGTGTATGCAGGCTTGATGTTGCTAGTTAAAACCTACCTCAATTTTTCATAAACTGAATACTTCGCTAGAATCTAAATAACGCATAGGAGACAACATGAAAAATAGACGTGAATTTCTTAAAAAATCAGCCGTGGGCGCTGCAGCCGGAGCGGCTGTAAGCGCCTTATCAGCCCCCGCAATTGCCCAATCAACTCCTGAAATCCGCTGGCGTTGCGCTTCCAGTTTCCCTAAAAACCTAGATACCTTATTTGGCGGAGCCGAGCTCTTTTCTAAACGCCTAGCCGAATTAACCAACGGTAAATTCCAAGTACGAATTTTTGCTGCTGGCGAAATTGTCCCTGCCTATGGCGTTGCAGATGCCGTTCAAAACAATACGGTGGAGTGTGGTCATACTTGCGGTTATTACTTTGTTGGCAAAAATAAAGCCTTTGCCTTTGAAACCACCATTCCATTCGGCATGAATCAGCGCATGCAAAATGCCTGGATGTACTGGGGTGGCGGTCTTAAATTGCAACGTGAATTTTTAAGTGACTACAACATCACCACTTTCCCGATGGGCAATACAGGTACCCAAATGGGCGGATGGTTTCGTAAACCAGTCAAAACGCTTGCCGATCTTAAGGGACTCAAAATGCGCATCCCCGGCATCGGTGGCGAGGTCATGGCAAAGTTAGGCGTAGTACCCCAACAATTGCCAGGTGGAGAAATTTATCCAGCCCTCGAACGCGGCGTAATTGATGCAGCCGAATGGGTTGGCCCCTATGACGATGAAAAACTAGGTCTATATCGAGTTGCTCCCAATTATTACTACCCTGGATGGTGGGAGTCCTGTGCCATGCTGTCGATGTACGTGAATATGAAAGAATGGGAAAAATTGCCCAAGCAATATCAAGAGGCTTTTCAAACGGTTTGCGCCGAATGCAATCAGGATATGATGGCCGAATACGACTATAAAAATCCCATTGCACTGCAAAGTTTGGTTAAGAATGGTGTCAAATTACACTCCTTTTCGACCGAGATTATGAAAGCCGCCCAAATGGCTGCTTTCGATTTATACGAAACTGAGTCGGCTAAAAATCCAGCGTTTAAAAAAATCTATGAGCCTTGGAGAAAATTCCGTAATGATCAATTTTTATGGAATAAAGTAGCAGAGCACACCCTAATGAGCTTTATGCTGTCCAACCCAGCCAAGTAATTACTTCCTTAAGAAAAAATAAAGCAGAAATAAAAAAGCCGCCCCTTTTAATGGGCGGCTTTCTTTAAATTCGTTTAATTAATTTCGTTGGTTGTATTTCTTTTAATTTATTTCTTGGATTTTACGGCAAAAGACAGCCAACCTAAGCAGATACCAATCAAAATCGATACAAAAATGGTTGCTGACTTCGATAAAGCACCGCCGGCAGATAAAATTAGATTAAATGCAAACGCAATACTGACGACCATGCCGAAAAAACCAGCATATTTAGAAATTGCATCTTTTGTATCGTGGGGTGTAGGTAAAAACATGTCTAGAATCCTTTCGGTGGTAAGAAAGCATAATAAAAAGAGTTTGTTAACAACCGCTGCCTTGTATAAACAAATGCTAGCAATGATTCTACCTTACATCCAGTCAAATCATCAGTCAATAGCCGGTTTTGACTGGGGCGAGTAAATACGCCGCCATTCCGATAAAACATAATCCCGTACTAAGATGCCCTCAGGGCGGGCGCACATAATTTCCTGATCATTGACATTGGTATCGTTGAGTTTTTGCAGACGCAATATATCGCCACCAGACAAGAAATGGGGTAGCCAGGCCCCCCAAATGAAACCGAAGGCTTCTAACTCTGGAATCTGACTAATCACCGCCGGATCGCTTAGGGGTAAATCAATATAAACCACGGGATGATTCTTGCCCTGCAAAGTACCTAATGCAATTTCAACCTGTTTTAGCAAATCATCGCCCATTTGTAGCACCCGAATACCGGTTGGCTTACCCTCTTTTGATTGACGCGCAATTACTTGGGCGCCAAATTGGGGGCGCTGCCCGACAGAAATAATCTCGCGCTGAATTCCGGTGTGCCTTAGTAAATCCTCAAAAAATGGGCGATGGTATTTTGGCAAATAGACGGGTCCTGAATCTTTTTCTACTAAAGAGGTATAAAAAGGCAAAATCGAGTGCCGATAATGATCTAAATTATGGAGCCCTTCCATATGGACCGAACTGGGCTGTCCATTAATAAATAAACCAATTTCCGCGCCGCCTAAAGCAATCACTTCATGTTGGCTAAATGGATGATTGGTAACACAGGCTGACCAATAACCCGGCAAGGATAAATTAGTAGCAATTATTTTCCTTTTCTGACTCAACAAATCAGAAATATGATGCCCCCGATATCGTGGGTCAACAAATAATTTACCGTTTTCAGGAATCAAATCGTGGGGATGATCAAAACTAAAAGCGCTATGCCCCACAACTTCTCCTTGAGGGGTCACAGCAACGACTGAATGCATCTCTCCCTGTTGTATTGCACTTGCTATTGATTCAGGCTGATACATCAGGGGATTAGGATAGCTATCACCATAACAACGGGTTAAGCAAGCAACGAACTGGCTCGCATCAGAAGCCAGCATTGCCCTGATCTCCAATTGAGAAACATCAACCAAGGAAGATTCGGGTAATTTAGAAGGTTCCAAAGAAGAATTCATAAACCAAATCATAAAGCATAGGATAAACTGGCTATTCCACTGTCTAATTACCTAAAGATGCAAAAAATAATTCGAGCTAGCCTTATTTTTCTTTTCAGTTTTAGTATTAGTAGCTATGCTGCTAATCTAAGTAAGGATTTAAAAGACGGCCAACATATTTTAATGATGCGTCATGCCGATGCACCTGGCTTTGGCGATCCGCCCGGATATCAACTCGATCAATGCTCCAGCCAACGCAATCTAGGTGATTTAGGTAAAAAACAATCTGTCGCGATTGGCAAGTGGCTATCTAGCCAGGGAATTAATGGAGCAATGGTTTTTAGTAGCCCATGGTGTCGTTGTATTGATACCGCTAAACTAATTAATCAGGGCCCCGTCAATATTGAAAAATCCTTAGGCTCTTTTTTCGACGACATGAGTTTAGAAAAGAGCCAAACTCGACAATTAAGTGTGTTTATAAAAAACACCCTCAAACAATATCCAAATAAGCCTCTTATTTTGGTAACGCATCACGTCAATATTCAAGCCTACACAGGAAAAATAGTGAATGTGGGAGATATGGTCTTAGTCAAAGTAAATGCGGATGGGCAATATCATTCGCACCAATACTTTCCGAGCCCCAATCCATCAAACTAAGTACGCTTAAACTAAGTGTATTCAACCGCCATGAATAAAAACTTCTTCGCGCTGTAAGCACTCTTGTCTTTTTTCACTGGCGTACATGCCACCTAGACCTGAATTTAATTCGCCATGCGGCGCCATATCGTATGAGCGAATAAAAACGTGGCGGCATTTCTCTTCGGCACTAATACACCGCTCAAAATCGACCGTCCCTGCCTTAAGCCCATAACTTGTGCAGGTCGCCGCTTCTTTCTGACGAATTTCCTCTGGACTGGCGCAGGCAGTTACGAGTGTAAGCAAACCGAGAGATATTAAAATGGTTCTATTCATATTTTTCTTAATTCAAGCCATTGATATAGTTAGAGAATAATGAATACCAACTAAATTAGACGCTATATTTGCCCACTCTTGGTGCGT
Organism: Polynucleobacter sp.; assembly: GCA_016462905.1. Taxonomy (GTDB): domain Bacteria; phylum Pseudomonadota; class Gammaproteobacteria; order Burkholderiales; family Burkholderiaceae; genus Polynucleobacter. Next base: position 13,712 of record JAEMSI010000030.1, read on the forward strand.
AGTCTCGAGGATTTCTAATCAAGCCTTATTTAGCAGGAGCCGAAGTAGGCTTCCCTTTTTCCAAAATCACCGCTGCCAATAATTTAGTACTGCCTTTGGCCGTATTCTTGGCAGCATGAATCTTGCCCCCTTCGATAATAAAACCATCGCCCGCTTTCAAAGAAGTCATCGGCTTTCCTTCGACCATTAGATCGGCAGAACCCTCTAAGACGTAACCTACTAATTCACCGGGATGGGTATGAGGAACTTCAGCAGCGCCGGCAGGAAATTCAACGATCTGCAAAGTGACCTCCCTACCTGTGTTACCAACGTCCGCTTTTTGAAGAACTGTGCGCTTCGGTCGCAACTCCTCAGTCTGCGTCTGAGCAAAGGCAATCTGGGTAATAAAAAAACTAATCAATAAACTCTGTCCAAGCCATTTTGCTAATTTCATTTTCAGCCCCTATTCAATTAATATGAATATCGTATCGTAAACTGACTTAATCTGTTTAATATGGGTTTGATTACACTGCATTGATATGACAAGCACCCCAATTAACTATATTCAAAGAACGAAAGATTGGTATCTGGCCTTGGGATATGACAACCCTTATCAATGGGCCCATTTCTCTGAAGTGCCATTTACCCCCCTCTTAAAACCGCTTTCAGAATGCAAAGTAACACTAGTAACTACAGCGGCTCCATTTCAGCCTGACAAGGGCCCCCAAGGAGTTGGCGCACCCTACAATGCAGGCGCTAAATTTTATGAGGTGTATTCCAAAGAAACCGCGCTAGATCATGACCTCCGCATTTCGCACGTGAGCATCGACCGCAAACACACCTCGATGGAAGACCCCAATACGTGGTTTCCACTGCCCGCCCTTCGACGAGCGGTTGAAACCAAGCAGATTGCCAGCTTGGCCCGCAATTTTCATGGCATGCCTACCAATCGAAGCCAAAAAAGAACGCTTGAGCTTGACTCCCCTGAAGTGGTAAAACGCTGCAAAGAAGAAGGGGTTGATGCCGTAGTTTTGGTTCCGAACTGCCCCGTATGCCATCAAACCATCAGCATCTTAGCAAGACAATTAGAGGCAGAAAAAATATCCACCGTCATTATGGGATGTGCCAAAGACATTGTTGAATATTGCGGGGTTCCGCGCTTTCTATTTAGCGACTTTCCACTGGGCAATTCAGCAGGAAAACCTAATGATCTTCAATCTCAAGAATATACGCTTGACCTGGCTTTAAATCTCTTAGTCTCCGCGACCCAAAGCAGAACCACACAAGTGTCATCGCTATCTTGGAGCGAATCCGATAATTGGAAAATAGATTACTGTAACCCCAATTTATTAAGCCAAGAACAAATCGCCTTACTGAGAGCAGAAAATGACTCGGCCAAAGCAATCGCTAAATCGATTCGTAATTAATAAATTCAATTGATTACCATCAAAAGTAAACTTAGGTTTTGGCTAATAACGGCGGTGGCAATAGAGTGCCATTAAAAAATTTTAATACCGTTTTTACAATCAATAGAAGTAACACAGCATTAGCGAAAACAAAAAGAATAATCGACAACCATTCAATATAGCCAGTGAGGCCTCGTTGCACAAAAACAATGGCATCAAAGGCAATCGCTGTAATGCCAAAACTAAAAGCCCAATACGATGCGGTAAAAGGCTGTTTAGTAACCCAACCTAATACCCTTGCCAATAATAATAATTGCAATAGACCGTAGCCAAAAAGGGCTTGCGCAACGATATCGGGGCGGCCGGAAGTAATAAATAAGTATCCAATACAACCCACCACGGGCGGTGCCAACATAATTCCAATGGTCGGTCTCAATGTTTCTGGTAAAGCAGTGGAATGGTATAGACGATGTGTAATGAGAGATTCAATCATTAGCCACGAAAAAAGGCCTGCTCCAAAAAATAAAATGCCGACATCTTGATAGCCCATGTATCCAGAAACAAACGCACTCACAAAATTTCCTGCGACCGAAGGCAAGTAAATAGCTGCTGTTGTACTGCTAATATCTCGCTCGCCCATCCAAGAGCGTCCCATAAAATAAACGCCATAAATCAACTGCATCAAAGCACCAATTACGAACAATAGCTGTGCCAAGGCATGCCAATGTGGGCCAATGGCAACAGCCGCTAAAAGAGTAGCAACCCCACTTAAACCAATAAAACAGGATTGCACGGGATGATTGAATTCAGCTAATGCCTCTTCTCTAGATCGCATCCATTTAAACAGATATTGAATGATCAGAAAAACCCAGACTCCAAATGCAATAAACATGATTGCTTCTCCGATTTGCGAGGGTAAGCCCCATACTTTTGCAGCAAGCCTCCAGCAATCACCAAGACCAACCATGCCTAAGACGATTCCAAAAAAAGAGGCTGGAATTATTTTCATCGTTCAATTTTTCGTATCATTTTTTTACATCTTAGACTATGAATCAAATGGAGAATATGGTCGAGGATTATGTGAGCCCCGGCCAACTATATTCCATTTTTTTTGTAAATCAGTTACTTGTTCATTGGCGTAATCAAACGCATTTAATCCTGTCCATAAATCAATATTAGCGGCCTTGCCTCGACGAATCGAATCGGCTATTCGTTTTGGCCCGTCAGGGCTTTGTAAATCATGCCCCTGATACTGTTCGCCCTTAATCACATGAATCAAAACCCCCGATTGAAAAATACTTAAGTGCCCCAAAAAAGCCATCGTTGCCGCAGGAGAAGCGCTGGTGGCAGCAGCAAAAGCAAAGACTTCCATTTCACCTAATCCATCGGTATCAAAATCGGTTAGAACATGTAGCCAATCATGATGGGCTAAACCAACATTGACAGCACCTACAGCACCAGGAAAAAGGAAGCCACGTTTTTTATAAAATTCCCATAGCCCCCTGCCAAAACTTCCACTCGGACAATCTTGTAAGGCTTCCCAACGATCTAACTCTGCCTGATCTAACTCGACGGTAATACCATACGCTTTAGTTCCATAATTCCGCAACATCTCAGGAAGTTTAGGGGTATCAACTGTTTTATTTCTGCCCATAACAATGCGCCAAAAATCATTAGAAGCGCGATGAATTGAACCTTGAGCCATATCCCTTGCCACAACCAACCGTTGATTATGAATACCTAGTCGATCAGCCCATTCATCAATCGATTTAGAAAGCTCCTTAGGTACGGGATTACTTAACATCTCAATCATGACCAATAAATCAACTAATTCTTCACGTTTTTTTAAATTATGCGCTGGACAAACAGGTGGAAAAGTAAGCATCAAACCAATGGGAAAAGCATCAATCGTATCTCGAATAGTTGCAGGTGCTAAGGTTAAAAAATCGCAATCATAATTTAATAAATCTTTAAAAAGAATTCGCAAAAATTGGGGAATTAAATCATTTGACCAGCCATTTAATCGACACGATCCAACAATGGCCCTAGCAATATTTGACGCATCCTCTGACTCAAGAAATTTACAAAACATTACTATCCCCAATTTGACTAAATCGTACCCAACACTCTAACAGAGTAAAATTCACCGCATTAAAAATATCTACCCAATTAATTCAATATGATGAAATTATCTAAAAGCAACCGCGTCATGGCGGCTAGTGCCATCGGCAATATGTTGGAGTGGTACGACTTTGCTCTCTACGGATACTTTGCCATTGCCATTGGACATAACTTCTTTCCTAAAGAAAATCCAGTTGTCCAAGTTATCTCCGCTTTCGGCATTTTTGCAATTGGTTTTCTAATGCGTCCACTAGGGGCTCTAGTCCTGGGTAATATCGGCGATAAATACGGTCGAACTCATGCTCTCACCATCTCGATTATTGCCATGGCGGTGCCCACCTTTTTAGTTGGGGTATTGCCTGGTTATGCAACCCTAGGAATCGCGGCTCCAATTCTTTTAATTATGTGTCGAATGGCACAAGGTTTATCGGTTGGCGGAGAATTTACAACCTCATTTATTTTTACCGTAGAACACGCCCCAACGCATCGACGTGGGTTGATGAGTGCTCTTTGCGTCTCAGGAGCGACGCTGGGCACCCTTCTAGGATCAGCAACTGGTGCTGGCATTAGTTCCTTCATGTCACCCGATGATTTACAAGCATGGGGTTGGCGTATCCCCTTTTTATTTGGACTGCTAATTGGTATTGTGGGTTATGTGCTCAGAAAGGGTGTCGAAGATAACACCGAACCAACCCTAGAAAAAGTACCCTTGCAATCGCTATTTAAAAACCACTATGTCTTATTAATCCAAATTGCTGGTTTATCCGTCTTTACTGCGGTAGGTTTTTATTTCACATTTGTCTATATGGTGAGCTGGCTAGAAATTGTAGATAAGTTAGCCCCTGAAAAAGCGCTCTCGATTAATACGATGAGCATGATTGCGTTGATCGCAATCATCATACTTACGGGCTGGCTTTCAGATCATATCGGTAGAAAACTAATAATGCTCGTGGCATTGCTTGCTGCGGCTATTTTCGGGATGCCCTTATTTCAGCTGATGTATCACGCTGATCCTACGACGGTTTTATTTGCACAGCTTGGTATTGCCTTAATGATCGGCTCATTTTTGGGCACCATGCCCGCTTTTTTAGTTGAAGCTGTACCAGAACATATTCGCTGTACTGCCATTGCGATTGGCTACAACCTCACGGTTGGCGTTTTAGGTGGATTGGTACCTTTAATAGCCTCATGGATGATTAAACGAACCGCCAATGAATTAAGTCCAGGGTATTTGTTAATTTCAGCGGCAATCATTTCATTTTTAGTCTTGCTGACGATTAAAAAAATACCCATCGGCACGAAAAGAGCCTAAGAGTTCGGCGAAAAAGAAGCAAGCAAATCCTCCATGGAGCTAGGCTTGTGAAAATAATACCCCTGAAAATATTTACAACCTAAATCCTTCAGCACCTCAAGTTGATCGGCATTTTCAACGCCTTCCGCAACTACCTTAAGACTAAAATTTCGCGCTAAATAAATAATCGAACTAACAATCGATTGATCACCCTTATCCGAAAATAATCGATCGACAAACGACTTATCAATTTTTATTTCATCGACTGGAAGCAACTTAAGATAATTTAACGAAGAATAACCCGTACCAAAATCGTCAATGCATAATTTAACCCCTAATTTTTTGATTAATTGAAGCTTCTCAATTACACCGTCAATATCGAGTAAAAAAATACTTTCAGTAATTTCTAGCTTTAAATTTTCTGGCTTTGCATTACTGGAGATTAAGGCCTGGCTCAATGTGGTCAAAAAATTGGGATCCAAGAACTGACGCGCACTAATATTAACTGCAATCTCTACATGATCAAAAGGAGTACCCCTCCATAACGCTAATTGAGCGCAAGCCTCTGACAGAACCCAAGATCCAATAGGAATGATCAAACCACAATCTTCCGCAATAGGAATAAAGTTTTTTGGCAATGAAATTCCTTGCGCATTATCCCTCCATCGAAGCAAAGCCTCCCCACTCACTAATTTTCCAAATTGATCTACTTGAGATTGATAATACAAGACGAATTTATTATTTTTAATCGCATCATTAAGCATCGATTCAACTTGAATCCGATCCATAAAATCATCATAAATTCTTTTGTTAAAGAAGCGAATCGAATTTCGTCCCGTTTTTTTAGCTTCATATAGTGCTAAATCAGCTTCTTTAAGAAGATCATTAACGCTAGCCGTTGTGTCTGAATAAAAGGCAACTCCAATACTCGGAGTAATGTTATAAATTTCACTGTTAATATCATAAGGATCTGATAATTTCTTATGTAATTTTTCGACAATCAATTTAACCGCCTTCAATGCTGCAGGCGGAGATGTGCCCAAATCCGTTAGTAAAATTAAAAACTCATCACCACCCAATCGTGCCGCTGTATCACTGTTACGTAATATACTTTCTATTCGCCTAGCAAAAGTAATCAAGATTTGATCGCCAAAACCATGTCCTTTGGAATCGTTTACTGTCTTAAAGCGATCAATATCAATGATCAAGACTGCGCACAGGACTTTATTACGAATGATAGTATTTCGTGCCTGCTCAAGACGATCCAAAACCAAACGCCGGTTTGCCAACTGAGTTAATGGATCATAGAATGCGTATTTTTCAATATTGTGTTGCGCTTCTTTTAACGACGTAATATCGGTCCGAGTGCCAACGATTCCACCTGCTTTCGTTTTTCTTTCATTAATTTGAAACCACCTACCATCAGAAAAGTGGATTAAATTTTTTCGAGGTCCAGGATTGAGGTGATGTTGGATACGCTCTTCAATCCAATCATCCGCATTACCTGAAAAATCAGAAGGAATTACTTCGCCCTTAATCGACAGCGATAATTTGGCTAATTCTCTAAATGTTAGTCCTTTAACTTCTTGCAAATGATTAAAATTCGTAAAAGTTTGAATATATATTTGATTACAAAGGATTAGCTTGTCATCCTGATCAAAAAGTGCAAAAGCATCAGGAATACTATCAATAGCATCCTTAATTAATTCTTCACGATCCATCAAAATCTGCTGATTAATAGTTAATTCTTGAAACTGATTTTTAATTTTTTTTAACATCGATTCGTAAGATTTATAC
>JAEMSI010000084.1 GCA_016462905.1 Polynucleobacter sp.
TAACCAATAAATTTACCGCTTGGGTGAGTCGAGGCAAGTGCCTCACCTAATACCGAACGTGCAGAGTTGTGGGTGCAGAGAAATAAGATGTTGTATTTTTTCATCTCGAAGATTTCCTTTACTTAAGAACAAGATGTTTTACGAATCGCCGGCATGGAGACAGTCGCCAATGGCGTCGGTACACAACAAGCGCTATTTGTTGCTGGCGCATGATTAAATACTGGGATTGATTCCAGCGTATGAAATGTCTCCCAGGCAATTCCAGCTGGATCATTTATCCAATATTTATCGGAACTTGCATAGCAACAGGCTGCATCAACCTCTTCTATTAGCTCACCCTCAATCTGTTCGAGTCGACCCTTCATTTCTGCTAGCTCGGACTCGTCATCCACTTGAATTCCTAAGTGATTAACACCAAGTGCCGCACCGCGTGCAGAAATCGCAAAGTTGATCTTGGGATCTTCAAGCTGCCATTTGGCGTAGTCGCTTTTCATAACCGTTGGCTCTGAAGCAAACATTTTTGAGTAAAACGGTATGCTTTTGGCTATATTTGGTACTGATACATGAATATGCATTCGTTTCATTGGCAAGTCACCGCCTTTCTTTTTCTCGTAATACATGGCTGCCCGCCACAGCAGTTTTCTAAAAGAAAATTACTTAATCCTTCTACCAATTTGGCGTTGGGGCTATAAATTAAATAGCGGCTTTGGCGTTCTACTAAAACTAAATTAGCCTGCACCAACTCCTTTAGATGGAAGCTCAAAGTAGCATTTGGAATACCCAATTTTTCAACGATTTCTCCGGGGGTGACACCGCCATCACCCTTTTGCACAATTAAACGAAAGATATTTAAGCGCGACTCTTGCCCTAAGGCCAAAAATACCCGAATCGCATCTATGTTTTTCATATTTCTAATTATATAGAAATATATGACATTTCAATGACATCAACTTAAGGCTAAGGTTTTATTGATTGTTAAGCTTCTCTTTGTTTGCTGCAGGAACGTTGATATATTCAAACGGGCAATGCCGACATGTATTACCACAACATATTCCACGCTTTAAGTGCGCCTTGCTTGTGAGCACCGTATAGCCAGAATCAGGATCAATGTACGAGTCTTGATCGTTGTCGCAAGCTTGCTGATGCAACTCTTTCAAAGAACTCATGTCTGGCTGCTTAATTGCATTACAAAGGACCGAGTGCTTACTGTCTTATTTATAATCATTTTTAGCCCCTCAAGAGGTTTATATTAAATTCGCAATAACCCGTGGGTACGATTCTGTTAATTCTGCAGAATTTCACTGATCTCAATTAAATTAAAGTCTGGGTCTCGCACGTATACTGAATTTATCTTTGCGGTCGCGCCTGTTCTGGTAATTGGGCCATTAACAATTGGCCAATTTACCTGTTTTAACCGTTCAATCACCTGGATTAAGGGCCGATCCGCAATAAAACACAAATCTAATGATCCTGGCGTTGGAATATCTGCTTTAGGCTCAAATTCTTTTCCCTTGATATGAAGATTAATTTTCTGATTGCCAAACTTAAATGCTTTGCGCTCAACGGGCGGGGTTCCGCCCATAAAGGATTCTAGTGTCATACCCAAAACCCGCGTATAAAAATCAATGCATTGGGTTTCTTTGGCGGTTGTTAGAACCAAGTGGTCAAGATGATCAATCATTGCAATATCTTACCCATAAATGAAAACCACCCGAAGGTGGTTTATAGAATCTTGGTGGCCCGGGGCGGAATCGACCA
>JAEMSI010000031.1 GCA_016462905.1 Polynucleobacter sp.
CTTAGCTCCCCACCGCCCACTCATTTTGAAATTACCGAGATTAATTCGCTGCACAATTATGTCAGGGTAGAAGATCGGGCTTTGGGGCTTTCTTTTCATATTTCCTTTGGCAAAAAGGAATTAAGTGACGCCCGTATTGTTGATCAATACTGTATAGAGTTTCGCTACGCGGATGGTAGTTCTTTAACCACCCAATTTATGCTTTAGGATAAAAATGGGCTACACCTCAAGGTTAAAACGAGGCATCAAGCACCCTTTTGCGATGGCCTGACTAAATTAGCCCGAGAATTCGTATTTTGCAACAAGGTAATTAAATTTTGTCTTTCAACTAATACCTTATCCGCATACCCGCCATCATTTCCAGAATTGCCTGCGCCCACATAATGGATTAAACCCTTTTTTAATGAGCCGGTAGTTGCCACAAGGTACTTTAATATATAGGCCCCGATCCGAATATTTACTTCCGGTCTAATCGCCTCAGACGGGCCGCCATACAGTGCATATTTATCTAAATGAACCAAAGTATTCACTTGCATCAGTCCCTCCGCTCCCGCTGGACTTTTTGAATGGGTATTGAAATTAGACTCAATTGACATAACTGCCAATATCAATAAAGGGTCAATTTTTACTTCCTTACCAATTAAAACCGCATTCGATATGTATTCTTCAATTTTGGTTTGTTCTACTTTGTATTTATTCGAATAAAAGTTCGCTACTAATTTTTGATTTTGCAAGGAATCCAGGAGCCTAGAGTCCAACGCTAAGGCATCTAACTGCTCCCTAGTAATCTTATCGGAGAGATGCGAGATCGAAGGTACGATATTTTTAGCCACCGAAGGTACTAATAAGGCAATATTTGTTTTTTGATAAACCGAGCTAAAACTGTTGCCATATAGAGCCGCGACCAAGTCGGCTTGGTTTTGGCCAAATAACTCTTCGGCAGAGTCATGCTCCATAGAGTCATCACTCCACATCAAGTGGCGGGCAGAATCTGGAACCAAAATACGGGCTAAATCAAAAGCCCCGGCATTGGTACCTGTTCCTGAAAGCCATAAACTCACCACTAAAAATACAGCGAGAGCGAATAGGCCCTTCAACGCCGTTGTTAATGGTAGCGGGAGTAATCGTTTAATTTCGTCAGTTAACAAATAGGATCTTCGGTTCATATTTTTTGCTTGCAACAAAAATTGACGTCTTTAATTTATGTTGCAGTGCAATAATTTATTAATCAGACTGCATCCTACGAGGCTTTATATAACCAGTCAATACTAAAGAAATAGATATTGATAACTTAATCGTCTTAAAAGCTGACTGTTCGTTAAAATTTTTGAATATCAATTATAAATATCCATACCAATCAATATCTTACTTATGTTAATTGGCGCTAATTCCGCAATATAAAAAAGCCCAATAAAATACCATTTTTTTACAAAATGAAACAACTTTAATCTTATTTTTAACTATATTTAGTTGCTAATTTAAAAAAAATTCAACCTATAGTATTCGCTATAGTCAAATGTGACTGGCTAAAAGCGACCTACCGAGGTAATCAATATGCGCTGGAGTTGGGGGATTGAAATGGTGGCGAATCAGGGATTCGAACCCCGGACCTGCGGATTATGATTCCGTCGCTCTAACCAGCTGAGCTAATTCGCCGAACGTGTGATTATAAGGTCAAACTGGCTTGCTGATATAGTTGGCATTATCTTCCATTGCCAACACACCCCGATATGAGTCAAGTCACCCCAACAAAAGCGCGATTGCCTAAATTTTTACTCCGTTCAAAGCCTCGGATTCTTTACTCAGCCATTATTGGTGTAATTGTTTTTCTTTCGCTGGTTGGGGCTCATAGCTCAACTCGGTTCCTAATCGGCTGGACTGCGGCAGCATTAACCTATTTACTGCTGGTTTTTTTGATGACGCAATACGCCAATCGAAGAAATATTGCCTATCTGGCTGAGCATGAAGACGATGGGGAGATCACCGTATTCATTATTTCAATGCTGTCTGCCGGAATTAGTTTAACGGCCATCTTGCACCACGTGGATCAATTGGACGTCATTCCCAAATTAGATCAAGAGCTTGCAGTATTGCTAGCAGGCGTCACCTACGTTGCCTCTTGGTTGGTATTGCATACGGCATTTATGTTGCACTACGCTAATGCTTATTATCGGGGTAACGACCCCAATAATGAAATTCCGCCCTTAGTTTTTGCAGAAATGATTTCAGCCCAATCCCGCAAGCCCACTTATGGTGATTTTTTTCACTTTTCAGTAGTCATCGGGATGACCTGCCAAACCGCGGATGTTTTAATTGGCAATTCGAAAATGAGAAAGATTGTGACATTACACAGTATGCTTTCTTTTATTTTTAATGCTACCCTTTTAGCATTAACGATGAATTTAGTGGCTGGTTTAATAACCAATTAACGTGCATTAAACAATAAATTCATATGAGTCTACTTAAGGGGTTTAAAAAATCAGTCGTCGAGTAATCATTGTTATAGTTTTGGCGCTACTAACAAGTGCCGGATATTGGCTATTGAAGAGCAATAACAATACCGATACGAGCGTTAAAAAACAAGGTGTCGAAGCAATCGGTCAAGGTCAAGATACCAATCCGCCAAAACCCGATGCAGCAAAATCAGATACATCATCCCCTTCACCTCTAGCTACTGGATACTAGAAGAAATAATAAGCATAAAACGTATTCAGGGCATCTTCCTGAGATTGATGCTTTGCTTGAAGGCAACATAAAAAAACCCGCTCCGAAGAGCGGGTTTTTCAGCTTAAAGGCAAGTAGTAAGTCAAAGAATTAATTAGGTTCCTCTTGTATCGATATCACCCCGAAGAGTTGGATAGCGAACATGATCAACCAAGATTTGCAATTCTTGACGAGGGGCTGGGGTTACCAGGCTCACCAAGATGATTGCTGCAAATCCAAGCGGTACGCCAAAGATACCAGCAGAAATCGGTAGGATACCCCACCAAAGTTCAATTGGCGATGTGACACCGAAAACACCTCTTAACCATGGCTGAGTCATAACCATGTAATAGAAGGTGACTCCAAGCCCAAGTATCATGCCAACGCAAGCACCGGCCTTAGTGGCGCGCTTCCAAAAGATACCAAGCACCAGGGCTGGGAAGAAAGCGGCGGCGGCAAAGGAGAAGGCTGCAGAAACCAAGAACAGGATATCGGCTGGTTTTTGAGCTGCTACATATGCTGCGGCTAAGGCAACAACTAGCAACAAGATTTTTGAAATCAAAACACGCCGAGCTGCTGGGGCATTTGGATTAATCATCTTATAGTAGAGGTCGTGTGACAAAGCATTTGCAATAGTCAAGAGCAGTCCATCAGCAGTAGACAGCGCTGCCGCTAAACCACCTGCTGCCACTAGTCCCGAAATCACATAGGGTAGGCCACCAATTTCTGGGGTTGCTAACACGATGATGTCACCACCAATGGTCATTTCAGCCAGTTGGAAAATACCGTCTTTATTAATATCCGCGACCGACAATAAAGCAGCATCCACCTTAGTCCAAGCCGCAATCCATGCCGGCAACTGATCAAATGGCGTTCCAACCAAAACATTAAAGACCTGGTATTTGACCAATACCGCTAAGGCCGGAGCAGTGAAATACAGTAAAAAGATGAAGAACAGAGACCAAGTCACCGACTCACGCGCTTGTTTTACCGATGGAGTCGTGTAATAGCGCATCAGAATATGTGGCAATGCAGCCGTACCCACCATCAAACAAAAGATCAACGCCAAGAAGTTGCGTCGAGATGTGTCGAATGCGGCACGCGCCTTCTCATCGCCGGCGGGGTCGCCAGCAAATTGCTGCGCATGTGGAGGCATATTTGCTAAAGGCTTCGAGCGATTTTCAGCGCCTGTTTTTTGTTTTGTCCACTCGGTCTTTGCGACTGCCGCATCTTTTGGAACCGCAGCTAGCGCTTTTTCAGCAGCAGCAATTTCATTGGCAGGAGCATTCGCAGTCTTGAGGTCGGCCACTTTTTTCTCAGCAGCCGCTTTATCTGCAGCCAATGCAGTTGGTATATCTTTCAGTTTCTCAGTCAGAGCATCCGCGCGCGCTTTGAAGATAGCACGAACTTCAAGCTCTTTCGGATCCTTGATCAACTCTGCTTCTTTGGCGGTAACCTTTTCAAGCTGTTGGCCATAAATCAACTGAGGGATTGGAAAGTTGGTTTGCTTAACTGATAACCACACCACTGGAATCAAGTAAGCGATGATCAAAATGATGTATTGCGCAACCTGAGTCCAGGTAACCGCGCGCATACCACCCAAGAACGAGCAAACTAAAATACCACCAAGACCTAAGAAAATACCGAGCTCAAATGGTACACCAGCTAAACGAGTGGTAATCAAACCAACACCGTAAATCTGCGCTACCACATAGGTGAATGAGCATAAGATCGCAGCTAAGATACCCAATAACCGAGGTAGGTTACCATCATAACGTGCACCCAAAAAGTCGGGGATCGTAAATTGTCCAAATTTACGCAGATACGGCGCAAGGAATAATGCAACTAAACAATATCCACCAGTCCATCCCATGATAAAAGCAAGTCCACCATAACCAGTAAGGTACAGCGTACCCGCCATACCAATAAAGGAAGCAGCAGACATCCAGTCTGCGCCGGTGGCCATGCCGTTATAAAAGGCTGGTACGCGTCGACCCGCAACGTAGTACTCAGCGGCGTCATTCGTACGACTCATGACGCCAATACCGCCGTAGAGCAACACGGTTGCGCCTAAAAATACGTAACCAATCATTTCACGGCCCATGCCCATTTGCTCAAGGATGGCCAAGACTACGACAAATAAAACAAAACCACCGGTATACCAACCGTAAACTTTATTTAATTGCTTTTTAAAGGCTGCATTACTAGCGCCTCCACTGAATACACTTCCGTTATTAGGTGTCATTCCAGCCATGATTAATCTTCCTCCACTTCGGCACAGTCATATTCTTTATCAAGATTATTCATGTAGTGAGCGTAATAAGCGATGATCAGAACATAAATTACTAATGCTCCTTGTCCGCCAACCCAAAAACTAAATGGCCATCCAAAAAAATTGAACGACAGGTCGCGTGCCATGTAGCCCACAACAAAGGTCACAACAAACCAAATGGCCAACAGCAAAGCTGTTATCCGTAGGTTTTTTTTCCAGTACTCTTTGTGCGATTCTGTTAATTGCATAACAGTTTCTCCTTAGGTTAATAAAAAATAACTATTTTCAAACTTCGTACAAATACTTACTTGTGCTAAACCGTTAAGCCGGTTTCCCGTTCTAACTGTTTTGCGAATTTAGGTTCAAAGTCTTTCAAATGCCTTATGATTTTTACTACTTCTTCGGGCTCTTGGCGATCCACATAAACCCTTGCTAATTGATACCAGCCATAAGGACTCATTGGCTGTAATTGGGTGTTTTTCTTTAAAGCTTTAATGGCCTCATCAAAACGACGCTGCTGTATTAGGGTTAACCCTAATCCATACCAAGCTAAGTCCATCTTTTCATCCAGATTGAGTGCTTTTCGAAAGCTATGCTCTGCATCCTCAATTTGACCTAACTCCTCTTGTAAAAAACCAAGGTTATACCAAGAATAGGCGGGGGCATCGGAGCATTGCACCACTTTTTTATAATCGGCAATCGCCCCTTGTTTGTCGCCCTGCTCAGTCTTCAAATAAGCCAAGCTAGATAGAACGTAAGGATCATTTGGATATTGGAGCAACATCTCATCAAAGGTAGCAATTGCTCTCTGTCTAAGCCCCAAAACGATAAAGGCGGATGCATAAAATCGAAAGAGATACCAACGGAGATTGTGTTTTATTGACATAACTCAATCCCCACAGAGACACAATGCTCAATCTTGGCAAGGGTTACAGCAATATACAAAATAGCAACCATACAAAGGGCTACAAAGGGAATTTGGTGGTCGGCAATTTGCTTAGGAGAAATAAATCGGGCAATTGATGTCCAGGGCTTATTCATAATTTGAAAAAGCTGGTAGAACAAATTCGTTTCGCGCTTTTGACCAGAAAGAATAAATAGTAAACCCTGACCAATCAAAGCTAGACCGCCAATATAAAGCAACAACTGGGCAATGTTTAAAAATAAAAGCAATCCAGAACCTTTAGATGGTTAGCAAAAAACCTAATTAGGGATTATGGTTGGGATATAAAAACACCCAAATCAGTGATTTCCCTAACTATAGGCATCAATGGAGCATAAATATCAGCGTTTACCCTATACTTCAAAGCCCAATTTACGTTCTAGGTATCCAGGCGCCCTGCTTTGCCAAGTACCTCAGTTCACGAAGGCTGGAGCCCTCCTTTTTCATTCTGTCCCAAATGCGCAAGAGCAATTCACAAGTTACCAAGGCATCTGATGCGGCTTGATGTCGAACCGAACACTCCAAACCAAAGAAAACAAGCCAATCATCCAAAGCCCTTGCCTTTGAATTGCCGCCAGCTATAGCCACTAAGGGCTCGATATCTATCCAGTCATTTTGTAAAGGTGCAAGGTTATAGGCATGATAAGCACGGCTAATCATGCCTATATCAAAGGGAGCATGAAATGCTAGCAAAGGCGCATCACCGACCCATTGCCGAAACTCCTCCAATACTTCCTTGGGAAGCCTACCATTTTCTTGGGCGCCGACGCCGATATGGTGCACCAAGATATTGTCTTTATCAGAAGCGAGGTCTTGCTTAATCACTGCTTCGTAACTGTCTCCCAAGACAATTGCGGGTTTTGTAAATCCCGTCCCCACTTGAATGGCAATCGCTGCTATCGCAAGCAAGCGGTCGCTCGATGGATCCAATCCAGTAGTCTCCACATCTAACACAATCCAACGCTCAGGCTCGTCTTTTGATTTGTTAAAACGAATGTCCTTAAAAAACTTAGCGAACATAATCCAACTCTAGGCGCTGTTGTAAATTGCGTACCTTTGATAAGGACTCCCGCAAAATTGTTTTATCCACTGAATTAAGTTCTTCAACATCAACCGCATTGGGATTGCCACCAATCTCATGCCCATCGATTTGGACAGCCAAGCGAAGTGTTTGCAAATACTCAAAAGACGCAATCCAGCCCATACTTTCTACTTCGGTCACATTGAGTGCGCGTCCTACCGCAGCTAAGCGCTCTCGCGTATTAATGGCCTCAATGCCATTGGCAAGCGAGTAAATACGTGCGGCATCCACCACGATTGCTGTGCCTTGCATTTTGATATCGATGATTTTTCTTCCATCGAATTCTTTGGTTTCCAAACTACCAAACCAATTCAATGGAACTTTCCATGTTAGCGAATTTTCAGCAAGTAATTTAATAAAGCGGGGGGTAGCGTGAGCACGCTTGGTCACGTATTCCCGCAAGGGCTTGAGCAGGGTTTCATTTCCAGCGAGCGCCCTAAAGTCAAAAAAGATACTGGCTTTGAGCAGGTCCTCCGGATTGCCTTGATCAATCCAACGATCAAACCGCCGTAACCATTCTTGTTGGTTAAGACAAAGCTCTGGGTTGCTTGCCATAATATTGCCTTTGCATAACGGATAGCCACACTGATCTAATGCTTCATTCACATCTCGCGCAAATACCAAGTAATGATTTTTATGAATAGTTTCGCCATCGAGAAAAATTAAGGCATTGTCTTGATCGGTTGCAATCGTTTGCTCGCCACGCCCCTCGGAGCCCAAGGAGATCCATGCAAAACTCTCCAGATCTAGCTCATGCCGTTTAGCAAAGAGTTCAATAATTCGGACTGTTAAAACATCATTTAAATGGCTAATTAGAGATGTCATCTGCCTAGCTTGTACACCTTGACCCAATAAATTTCGTGCAAATTTACGAATATGATTGGCGCACTGTTTTAGGGCGACGATATCATCAGCAGAGCGAATAGCGCCGCTAATATTATTTAACGACAGGCGCTGGAGTGAAAATAAATCGCGCTCTGAAATAATGCCAACAATCTCTTGACCATGCAAAACTGGAAGGTGGCGAATGTGATAGCGCGACATAGCCAAACCTGCTGCCTCAGCAGTATCGTCAATGCTGACAGTTTTAACATCGCTTGACATGACCTTAGAAATGGGAGTCTCGAGAGGGATCTGCGCCAAGGTCACTCGACTTAATACGTCATAGCGGGTCAAGATGCCGGCAATTGTACCGACCGCATCCACAACCAATACCGTGCCTATTTTTTTATCATGAATCAATTGCAGGGCATCTTTTATTGGGGTGTCTGGCAATACAGAGATTGGTTTTTTTAATGCCAAATTGCGAAGTGGGCTCTCTAAGGATTGCTCAGCAAGCGCCTGTGAGGCGAAGTTATTACGTAGTGCCATGCGCGATTCCTCGAGCAATCTAAGGATACGATTATTTAAAAATTCGCCAAAAGGTTTTGATTGTTTTGCGAGCTGATGCATTTGCTCTACTGGAATAGTGAGACAGAAACAATCCTCTATCGCAACGTACTTGGAGGTAACAGGCCTACCAGTATAACAAGCGCTGACTGAAAACAACTCGCCTGCAGCAAGCTCGAAACCTGTCTGCGCAAAGCCAGGAATTAAGCGTTGCCCTGAAACGCGACCCTGACGAATCAAATATAAATTTTTAGGAGCCCCATCCGCAGGCGATAAAATCACCTCTTCTGGGGCAAAGTAGGTTTCTACCGAATGAAGTAGAAAGTAATCCACTTGCGATATCGCCATCTTCGAGAAAGGTAAAACTCGCATCAGTTGTTGCCGAAGATTTTGTACGAGACTATTCGAAGGGGACGCTAATTTGTTGAGGGTCATAAGATGTGTTGACTTAATTCACTGATTCCTCGTTATGTCTTAATCGACTAGCAATATAGACAACCGAAACCAAAAGCACAGCTGCTATTCTGATGTCCGATAATGTATCGTATAAAGTGATAAGAATACCTCTATTAACCCGTTAATCTCTAGAACAACCATGTTAACCGCCCTAGTCATCGTCTTTGTTTTAGCCTACGCAGCTATTGCCTTTGAAAACCCTCTGAAAGTGAATAAATCTGCCTCGGCGCTAATTGGAGCAGGCTTGTTGTGGACAATTTATGCAACCCTATCGCATGACCCAGCGGAAGTTAGCAAAGAACTCTCTGAAACACTGGTGAGCACAGCCTCGATTGTTTTCTTTTTAATGGGAGCCATGGTGATCGTTGAAGTGATTGATGCTCACAATGGCTTTGAAGTCATTACCTCGCAGATTAAAACAAAAAAATTATCCGCGCTGATGTGGTTGATCGGCCTGGTAACGTTTTTTCTCAGTTCCATACTGGATAATTTAACCACTGCTATTGTCATGGTGTCTTTAATGAAAAAATTATTAGACAAACGCGATGATCGTTTATTTTTTGCCGGCATCATTGTGATCGCTGCAAATGCAGGGGGTGCATGGTCACCGATTGGGGATGTTACAACAACGATGCTCTGGATTGGTGGTCAAATTACCGCTTTAGAAATCATCAAAGGCGTCTTTATTCCATCGGCTATTAGTCTATTAATACCCCTGATCGTTATTGCAATCATGCTAAAAGGCAAAGCAGTGATTTCTCCAAACCACGGCGCACAAAATACGAAACAGAATCACACTAATGCTTTTGAGAAGAACGTGATGTTCTATCTTGGTTTGGGTGCATTAATTTCTGTCCCAATCTTTAAAACAATGACTGGTTTACCCCCGTTCATGGGAATCTTATTTGGTCTTGGCATCATTTGGCTGGTTGGTGATTTAATGCACCATAAGAAGGAAGAGGACAAAAAACAAAGGTTGGCTCTAGTGCACGCTCTCTCTAGAGTTGATATGAGTTCCATCGTATTTTTTATTGGGATTCTTCTAGCAGTTGCAAGCCTTGAGCACACTCATATCTTGAGCGCGATTGCTAAATGGCTCGATAACACCATCGGGAATCAAGCTTACATCGTTATCTTGATCGGGCTAGTGAGCGCAGTTGTCGACAACGTTCCATTAGTTGCCGCTTCCATGGGCATGTACAGTCTTGCACAATACCCCGCAGATAGTTTTTTATGGGAGTTCTTAGCATACTGCGCCGGTACAGGTGGATCTATTTTGATTATTGGGTCCGCTGCAGGGGTGGCGGCAATGGGTTTAGAAAAAATTGACTTTTTCTGGTATGTGAAACGAATTAGTTGGTTAGCTTTGATTGGATACCTGGCAGGCGCTGTTGCTTACATCATCCAATACAAGCTCTTGCATTAGTTTAACCGGCGATGAAGTTGAAGTAACTCATCGCATTTGGGGCCCACAGAATACATCTTTGATGTGAGCTCAATTGCCGCATTGAGAAAAATACTTTTTTAAATCAAGGTAAATATTTAAAGATCTTTAATCGTTGCTGAAAGCTTAGGTAAAGAACATTGCGCCAATTTCATAAAGCAAATATGCGATGCCAATGGCAAAAATAGCATAAACCATTGTGCGCACAAAGGTACTTACCAAAACCCCTAAACGATCGACTAAAAAGGATAGAAACGGGCTCTCTATGTTTGCTTTTTTTCGCCAGATCTGAAAAGCCAAAATTGATTGGTATGCATTAAATAACAACCAAAAAACTAGGGCAATTTCAATAAAGTGGAAAGCATATTGCATCTAGATATTCTAGAGCCTTTTCTCAACGGGGTGAATGTGCCTTGAATTCCAAAAATACTCTGAAAACGTTTCTTGGATTTTGCCTACTCTATCGATGCATTTTAAAGGCTCCGCCTAGACTGAATCTTTTTCACCCTCTTGCGGTTTTAAGCCATACGGAGCGGTTAATTTCCAGATGTGATTTGGAATCATGTTTTTCATTTTTTTGGGCAAACTTCGTCTGAGATGAAGGACTGTTTCAATGGCCTTCATCTCCACGCGTGCGCGAGCAAATTCTAAGCCGCGAGGGCCTATTCTTGGGATTAACCAGCCCACAATAGGGCGTAACCAATTGGGCATTTGACGTAATGGCAAACCACCCGCTGCCAATTCGGTATTTTTTAAAAATCCTTTTACCGCGCCCGCACGTTTACCTGCATTTTCTGGGGCGCTGGAAATTAACTCATCCCCAAGCAAGTCTAATAATGCCATGCCTTGTTGATTGCGAACTAGGAGCCATTGCTCTCCAGTACCTCCCATATAACCGACAGTGATATCCGCCAGTGAATTAGTGTAATCAACACAAGTTTTGCAAGTTAAAGGAAAAAAATCGGGGCGTAATTTGGATAAGGGCAACATCAGGAATGGGATTTCCTTTTTATCGCCATTTTTAAAACGTAATTCAACGTGATAGTCAGCCCGAAACTCTAAATACGTAATTTGCTCAGGATTCGGATCAATCAAATTTAAGAATTCATGGAAATTCTCTGTGCTGGTGTTATCGGAACACGGCGTGCCAATGACCCAGATCTTTTCTAAGCCTAATTCATCTTGCAGGGCTCGAAGCGCATAGACCTGACAAGGTATACCAATCACGCCGATCTTTTTAAACCCTTGGTCTTTAACTGCATCAAGTAGAGCCAACAAAGGGGCATAACCCATTCGCATCCCACGCGCTAAAGCCATATCTTCGGCTCGCGTAATTAAGACGGGGCTAGGCCTCCAAGAATCTTCTTCATCGGGTGCCATCGTAATGATAGCGTCGGCCTGATTGCTTTCCAACAAGCGCTGCCCAAGCCGTGAAACAATTCCAGTCCACTGCGCCCCTGGCAAAGGCTCGCGCAAACGCGCTCTGAGTATTTTTTCAAACTTACCAAAAAATAATTCATCGGGTTTGTTTAAGTCGCGTTGTCGCCCATGAATTTTTTGTTCTAAAGCAGCATAATCGGGGTCAATAAATTGGCAAGCTTGTCCGCAACGCTTTGGATTAGAAGTGCGGGATATTCCGCAGTCTGTGCATAATTCGCGCGCCGGCGCAGGCTGAGAATAATCAAAGCGAATGGGTGCTGTTTTAATTTTTAATGCGCCAAAACCTAAACTAAAGAAAACTTCAGATTACCCAATTTTTCAATCCGCGTTTCTAATTTATCTCCCGCCTTCAGCCAAACCCGCTTATCTTCTGGGTAGCCCAAAATAACTCCTTCGGGGGTGCCAGTGTAAATAATATCGCCAGGCTCTAAAGTAAAAATTTTCGATGTATAGCTAACAATTTGGGCGCAGTTAAAAACCATGTCATTTGTATTGGAAGACTGACGAACTTCACCATTGACATACTGCTCTATTTTGAGTTCATTGGGATTGCCAACCAGATCGGCGCTGACAATATATGGGCCCACTAAACCAGACCCATCTAATGTTTTTCCAATCATCCATTGACTACTGCGACGCTGTAATTCGCGCGCAGTGAAATCATTGCCCGTGGCATAACCAAAAACATATTTCAGTGCATCGGCTTCGCTCACGTTACTGGCGCGACGACCCATCACAATCACAAGCTCTGCTTCATAATCAAAATTACTTGCGTTGATTTTTGAAACCTTAACAACTCCGTTATGCGAATTCAAAGTATTGTTGAATTTATTGAACAAAATTGGCATGGTTGGCAAGGGACTCTTTGTTTCAGCCGCATGTTTTGCATAGTTCAAGCCAACGCAAACAATCTTTTGTGGATTAACTACCGCTGGTGCAAACTGAACTTTAGACTCATCAATAAATAAATTCGGCGAGCCTTTGCTGAGGGCAAGGTTGACTAACTTAGTCAATCCCTGATCGCCGCCTTGGATCACGTCATCGGTTGAATTGGGCGCTGGCATTTTGAATGCTTTTGCTGCTTTATTGACCTGCAAAATTCCTTTGCTCGTTTTTACGCCTAAATAAATTCGACCGCCCTCTTCATAATTCAGAATGGTGACCCCTTGAACCATTTCTGGATTAGCAAGTCGGCTCGTATCAAGACCATCAGCCTCTTTTGCTGCCTTGGCTGCAGAGGCTTCGCTTGCTGCGAGCCCGCCTGTTGCTGCAACACCGCCTGCTAAAGCGGATACTTTTAAAAATTGACGTCTTGGATTGGCCATTTTGTGCTCCTCAGCTTAAATACGATTAAATGCAAGTAAGACTCAAATCATGCTGCAATTTGGGGAAGCCTAGTATCCGTGAATTCCCTAAAAGTCTGTATTTTATTGAGGTTGAGAGTGGAATGCACCAATTCGAATCTGAATGCATTACTATGGGGCAAAAGTGCGACACTATTTTTATTTGACACTTTAAATTAAGAAAGTTTTAAACCCTTCCTTTTTCCTTGGAGACCTAACATGAAAAGACGTGACTTTTTAAGTAAATCCGCTATCGGCGCTGCTGCGGGCGTGATTGCTGCACCTGCGATAGCCCAATCCTCCCCTGAAATTAAATGGCGTTGTGCCTCAAGCTTTCCAAAAAGCTTAGACACGATTTATGGTGGCGGGGAATTTATCTCTAAACGCGTCGCTGAATTAACCAGTGGCAAATTTCAAATTCGTATTTTTGGAGCTGGAGAAATCGTCCCTGCCTTTGGCACAGTCGATGCAGTTCAGCAAGGCACTGTTGAGTGTACCCATACTGCTGGCTATTACTTTGTCGGTAAAAATAAAACCTTTGCTTTTGATACAACGGTTCCTTTTGGGATGAATCAACGGATGCAAAATGCATGGATGTATTGGGGCGGTGGCTTGAAACTGCAACGTGAATTCTTGCGCGACTACAACATCGTTTCTTTCCCCGCCGGTAATACTGGAACCCAAATGGGCGGTTGGTTTAAAAAACCCGTTAAAACAGTCGCTGATCTAAAGGGTCTCAAAATGCGAATCGCTGGTTTAGGCGGTGAGGTCATGGCAAGACTAGGCGCGATTCCTCAACAGATTGCTGGCGGCGATATTTATCCAGCTCTAGAAAAAGGTGTGATCGATGCCGCTGAGTGGGTTGGTCCATACGACGATGAAAAACTAGGCTTCTACAAAATTGCACCTAATTATTACTACCCTGGCTGGTGGGAAGCGTGCTCGATGTATTCCATGTACGTCAACATCAAAGAATGGGAAAAGTTACCAAAGCAATATCAAGAAGCGTTGGCATCGGCTTGCGCCGAGTGTAACCTCGACATGATGGCTGAGTATGATTATAAAAATCCCATTGCTTTACAAAGCTTAGTAAAGAATGGCGTCAAACTGCATTCGTATTCCACCGAAATCATGAAGGCTGCGCAAACGGCCGCATTTGATCTCTACGAAGAAGAGTCTGCCAAAAATCCTGCCTTCAAGAAGATTTATGAACCTTGGAAAAAATTCCGCGGCGATCAATTCCTCTGGAATAAGGTTGCAGAACAAACCTTACTCAGTTTCATGCTTTCGAATTCAGTGAAATAACGTTTAGAGTTGGGTCGCTATGCCAAAACAATTATTAATTTTTACGCAGTATGTAGATCGCTTAAACGATCGTTTTGGTGTAGTGGCCAGCTGGTTAGTGCTCATTGCCGTATTAGTTAGCGCTGGTAACGCATTAATTCGCTACGGATTTAACCTCAGCTCTAATGCTTGGCTTGAAGTCCAGTGGTATTTATTTGCGGGTATGGTGATGTTGGGTGCAGCCACTACCTTTCGTCTAAATGAACATGTTCGAGTCGATGTGTTTTATGCCTTGTACCCCAACAAAGTCCGCCTTTGGCTCGATTTTTGGGGTGGCATTATTTTCTTTTTACCTATGACCATCATCATCGGTTGGTATTCATGGGAATTTTTCATCACATCGCTCTTGCAAAACGAAACTTCGAGTAATTCTGGGGGGTTAATTCGTTGGCCAGTTCGGGGCGTGATTACGCTTGGTTTTTTGATGCTGACCTTGCAAGGCATTTCCGAAATTATTAAACGCTACGCTGCCATTACTGGCTTAATTCAAATCGACCCCAAGTACGAAAGACCTCTGCAATGATTAGCCATGAAGTAATGGCCCCGCTTATGTTTGGGGGTTTAATTTTATTTTTATTAATTGGCTACCCCGCGGCATTTTCACTCGGTGCGGTCGGTTTATTTTTTTCCTTGATTGGGATTGAACTAGGATTTTTTCAGCCGACTTTTTTGCAAGCCCTTCCAGATCGTGTATTTGGAATCTTATCGAACGATTTATTACTGTCGATTCCTTTCTTCACATTCATGGGCGCCATATTAGAAAAATGCGGCTTGGCTGAAGACTTGCTTGAAGGACTGGGTCAATTATTTGGCCCAATTCGCGGTGGGCTTGCCTATGCTGTGATTATTGTGGGTGCAATCTTAGGCGCTATTACAGGAACGGTGGCAGCATCAGTCATTGCAATGGGCCTGATTTCCCTGCCGATTATGTTGCGCTATGGATATAACCCCCGAGTGGCCACTGGTGTAATTGCCGCATCAGGAACTATCACCCAATTAATTCCACCCTCGCTGGTCTTGATTATTTTGGCCGACCAACTGGGAAAATCGGTTGGAGATATGTACGCCGGTGCAATTGGCCCGTCGCTGATTCAGGTGCTTTTATTTTGTTTGTTTATTTTCTTTTTATCGATTTTTAGACCCCAAGACGTGCCTGCACTGCCTAAAGAGGCACGTCCACCGATTAATTGGCCTCTGATTAAACGGATTTTATGGGGAATTGTTCCCTCACTCGCTTTAATTTTTCTGGTTCTGGGAACTATTTTAATGGGCCTTGCCACTCCGACTGAAGGGGGTGCAATGGGCTCTGTCGGGGCATTGGTATTAGCCGCCCTGAATAAGCGCTTACAAAAAGATTTAGTTTGGCAGGCCATGACTTCCACGATGCGCATCAACGCCATGGTGATTTTTATTTTAATTGGCTCGACTGTGTTCGGCCTGGCCTTTCGTGGCGTCGATGGTGATTTATGGATTGAAAATCTGCTTAGCAACCTGCCAGGCGGTCAGATTGGCTTCTTAATTGCGGTCAATTTATTTGTTTTCTTTTTAGCGTTTTTCTTAGATTACTTTGAAATCGCCTTCATCATCATTCCTCTGTTGGCGCCAGTCGCCACCAAACTCGGAATTGACTTAATTTGGTTTGGCGTGCTTTTGGGTGCCAATATGCAAACGTCATTTATGCATCCGCCATTTGGTTTTGCTCTTTTTTATCTGCGAGGGGTTGCTCCCAAATCGGTTAAAAGTTCTGATATTTACTGGGGAGCTTTACCTTGGGTCGGACTTCAGCTCATTTTGGTTACGATCATTATTTTTGTTCCAGAAACAGTTACTTATTTTGTTGATAAGCCCACTGCGGTATTTGACAGTAATTCACCCTCAATCGATCCACTTGAAGGGGTGCAGCAAAACGAAAATGCGGCGGATTCGAGTTCAGAAATTGAACGTCAATTACGCGAAAATAAGTAAATTTAAAAAGCATTAAAAAAATAGTAAGGGGTTTTGAATGCAAGCAAAGTGGGGTATTCGGGGCATGGCGGTTGCCCCACATTCTTTAGCGTCTGAATCAGCACTATCTGTTTTGCGCGAAGGCGGCAACGCGCTTGAAGCGATGATCGCTGCCGCTGCAACTATTGCAGTTGTCTACCCTCATATGAATTCGATTGGTGGTGATTCTTTTTGGGTAATTCATGCCCCAGGAAAAGTCATGGGCGGAATCGACGCCTGCGGTGCTGCTGCTGGTTCAGCGTCACGTCAGTGGTATGCGGATCAGGGTGTGCAAAATAGCATTCCCTTTCGGGGGCCTATTGCAGCGAATACCGTTGCTGGAACTATTTCCGGCTGGGGCGCAGCGCATCGACTCTCCCGGCAAAATCTTGGTGGAAAGTTACCAATGAGCCGCCTCCTAGAAGATGCGATTCACTACGCAAAAAATGGTGTTCCTGTTACCCTCAGTCAGTCTGCTTTAACCGAAAAAAAGCGGCTTGAGTTAAGCCCACAACCGGGTTTTTCTGAAACGTTTTTAGTCAATGGTAAAAGCCCCGAAACCGGTAGTATCTTTTTGCAAAAAAGATTAGCCAATACACTTTCTCAGATAGCCAAAAAAGGTACTGAGGATTACTACCGCGGTGAACTGGCCGAGCTCATTGCCACAGAACTCAAAACCATTGGCAGTCCACTTCGCTTGGATGATTTAAAACGTCATCAAGCAAAATTAATTGATCCACTTCACTTACAACATAGTACTGGCAATATCTATAACATGACGCCACCAACGCAAGGGGTGGTTTCTTTAATTATTCTTGGGATACTCGATCAACTCAATCTAAAGCGCTTTCAAGTGGATAGCGCTGAATACATCCATCATTGTGTCGAAGCGACTAAACAAGCATTTAAAGTACGCGATCAATATGTCACCGATCCGGCTTACATGAAACAATCGGCTCAGGATTTTTTAAAACCCGAGTTTTTAAAATCTCTGGCCACTAAAGTCAATGCAAATCAAGCTCTCCCCTGGGGTGCGGGTCGAGGCCCAGCCGATACCATTTGGATGGGTGTGATTGATGGAGAGGGTCGTTGTGTTTCTTTCATCCAAAGTATTTATCATGAGTTTGGCGCTGGAATTGTTTTACCCAAAACAGGAATTAACTGGCAAAACAGAGGGTGTAGTTTTTCTCTTGACCCTAAAGCATTAAATACCCTTGAGCCTTATCGCAAACCTTTTCATACACTCAACCCAGCAATGGCTTTGTTTAAAGATGGTCGCTCTATGGTCTATGGCACGATGGGCGGAGATGGACAACCGCAAACGCAATGCGCCATTTTTACCCGTACGGCAATCTATGGACTCGATCCTCAAGACGCAATTAGTCGACCCCGTTGGTTATTAGGAAGAACTTGGGGGCAAACGAGCGATTCCCTCAAACTAGAATCGCGCTTTGATACAAACCTGGTTAAGCAACTAAAAACGATGGGGCATGATGTTGAAATGCTCAGCGCAATGGATGAAACAGTGGGTCATGCAGGCTGCATCATTCGCGATCCGTCGGGAATATTGCGTGGCGGCTGGGACCCGCGCAGTGATGGGGCAGTTGCCGCATTCTAATGAAATCACAGCTCTATAGTTTTTGGCGAAGTTCTGCGGCATTCCGCGTGCGGATTGCGTTAAATCTAAAACAGCTTGACTATCAAGTACTTCCCCTGCACCTAATTAAACAAGGTGGAGAGCATCTTCAGGCAGAGTATCAAAAATTAAATCCAGGCAGCCTAGTACCCCTGTATATTGAAGATCAAACGCATTTACATCAATCCCTAGCGATAATTGAATATCTCGAGGAGCGTTATCCAAACCCTGCGCTTTTACCGACTGATTTACTCGATCGCGCTTGGGTTCGCGCTATTTCGCTGGATATTGCTTGCGATATTCACCCAATCAATAATCTACGCGTCCTGCGCTACCTAGTAAAACAATTAGGTATCTCTAATGAAGCAAAAGATGAATGGTATCGACACTGGGTCAAGCTCGGTTTAGAGAGCCTTGAAAAACGAATTGAGCAAGATAAAAAATCGGGTGATTTTTGCTTAGGCAATCAACCCACGATAGCCGATATCGTTTTAGTTCCCCAACTATTTAATGCAGCGAATTCAGAAATGAATTTAAGCGCTTATCCCAATTTGAAACGAATTACCCAAAATTGCATGCAAATACCTGCCTTTATCAACGCCTCTTGGGAACATCAAATCGATACCGAAGGAAAAAATCCGTCGCTCGAATAAATTAGGCGATTTTTCGTAAGCCCTTACGATAACGCGCTGCGTTTTCAACATAATGATTGGCAATTCGCTCCATTTCGGCAATTTGTTCTGGGCTTAATGCTCTTACTGCTTTTGCGGGCGAACCAATAATCAACGATCCATCTGGAAATTCTTTGCCTTCAGTTACCAGGGCGCCGGCACCTACCAAACAATTTTTTCCAATCTTTGCACCATTCAACACAATGGCAGCAATCCCGATCAAACTACCATCGCCAATCGTACAACCATGCACCATCGCCTGATGTCCCAGCGATACTCTTTTGCCTAAAGTTAGTGGCCATCCATAATCCGAATGCAAAACGGCTGAATCTTGGATGTTACTGTCATCGCCAATGCGAATTGGTTCATTGTCGCCGCGGATCACCACTTGCGACCAAATACTCACCCGAGCCCCCAAATGGACATTACCAATAACTTCAGCGGAATCGGCAACCCAGGCAGAATCGCCTAATTGAGGTTGAATGCCATCGAGTTCGTAAATAGCCATACTTTGATTATAGATAGTGCTGGTTCAAATTTCTTAATCTGGGGTGGCGGATATTTTATGAATGCTTAAATCAGCACCTTCGTACTCATCCTCAGGTGACATCCGAATACCGATCGTCGCTTTTAATAAGCCGTATACCAAAACGCCGCCAATTAAGGCGACGGCAACTCCCAGCAGACTTCCGATTAATTGTCCTGTGAAATTAATTCCACCCAAACCACCAAAGGCTTTTGTACCAAAGATGCCAGCCGCCAAGCCGCCCCACAATCCACATAAGCCGTGTAAAGGCCAAACTCCCAAGACATCATCAATTTTCCATTTGTTTTGAACCATCGTGAACATGTTGACAAATAGAAATCCAGCAACCAATCCAACCACCAAAGAACCTAATGGATGCATTAAATCGGAACCAGCGCATACAGCTACTAAACCCGCGAGTGGCCCGTTATAAACGAAACCAGGATCATTTTTACCAGCCAGCCATGCGGCCAATGTTCCGCCCACCATCGCCATCAATGAATTCATCGCTACTAGCCCACTCATTTTGTCGAGAGTTTGTGCGCTCATGACATTAAAACCAAACCAACCTACTGCCAAAATCCATGCTCCCAAAGCTAAAAATGGAATGCTTGAAGGGGGATGCGCAGCAACGCCACCCTCCTTTGAATACCGCCCCTTTCGTGCCCCTAAAAAAATGACTGCTGGCAAAGCAATCCAGCCACCAACGGCATGAACCACAATGGAGCCTGCAAAATCATGGAATTCATCGCCACTAAAAGACTTAATCCAAGCCTGAATACCATAATGTTGATTCCACGCTATTCCCTCAAAGAAAGGGTAGATGAAACCAACCAACAAAAAAGTGGCGATTAATTGAGGATTAAATCGGGCGCGCTC
>JAEMSI010000008.1 GCA_016462905.1 Polynucleobacter sp.
AAAAGATGCGTCGTGCAGTAGCGATGGTAGTAAATCAGCCCGATTATGTTTTAGGTGTTGCTGGTAGCCCCAACAATGGCAAACCTTGCGCCTCTTATTTCACTTGTGGAACACCGCTTTCTAATAATGTGGGCTCGACTCTATTAACCGGTAAGCGTGATTTTGAAGCTGCCAAGGCCCTGATTAAAGAGTCCGGCTATAAAGGCGAAAAAATTGTGATTATTTCTGCAAGTGATCAGCCCATCGTGCAATCGCAATCCTTGCTCACCACCGAATTATTACGTAAGCTCGGTTTGAATGTCGAGTTGCAAGCCGGTGACTGGGGTAGTTTGATTACCCGTCGTACCTCCAAAGAGCCTGTGGATAAAGGTGGTTGGTCGATTTTCCATACTTGGTTAGTCGGACCCGATTTGCTCAATCCTGGTGTGAACTTTGCGATTCGTGGCAACGGAGAGAAAGCATGGTTTGGTTGGCCAACCGATCCAAAGTTAGAAGCGTTGCGTGAGGCCTATTTTGAAGCGCCCAATGCGGCGGCTGCTAAAAAAGCGGCCGAGGCGGTACAAGGTCGCGCTTTTGAATTCTTGCCTTATGTTCCAACCGCTCAGTTTATTTTGCCAACTGCTTACCGCACCAATCTCTCTGGGATCATTGTGGCGCCGATGGCATTCCTTTGGAACGTGGAGAAAAAATAATTCCTTTCATTATTAGTTTGACTGGAGTTATGGTTTGTTTTCATACATAGTTCGGCGTCTAGGCGCAACGGTGGTCGTGATGGCCGTCGTTGCGTTTATCGTTTTTTCGCTGCTGTATTTAACGCCTGGCGATCCTGCTGTCGTGATTGCAGGCGATGTAGCAACTCAAGAAGACATTAATCGAATTCGACAATCGCTCGGATTAGATCAGCCCTTTTTAGTGCGCTTTGGCAACTGGGTCTGGGATTTGTGCCAAGGTAATTTGGGTACTTCGATTTTTACTAATCTTCCCGTATCTAAATTAATTGGTCAGCGCGTCGAGCCCACTTTATCCTTAACCATCTGTACTTTAATCGTAGCTATTTTGACTGCTGTTCCTTTAGGAACAATTGCTGCAGCGCGTGCTGAGAGCAAAACCGATCATGCGATTATGGGGTTCTCAGTTTTAGGTTTTTCATTACCCGTTTTTGTTTTAGCGTATATCTTGATTCTGATATTTTCCCTGCAACTGCATTGGTTACCCGTACAAGGATATCGACCGATGGCGGAGGGCCTTTGGCCGTGGTTTAAGCATTTAATTTTACCGAGCCTTGCTTTAGGAACGGTCTATGCTGCCTTAATTGCGCGGATTACGCGTGCCAGTGTTTTGGATGTTTTGTCGCAAGACTATATTCGCACCGCTCAAGCCAAGGGATTAAAAGAGAGCGATATTTTGATTCATCACGCATTAAAAAATGCTGCTGTGCCGATTATTACGATTATTGGAATTGGGATCGGACTTTTAATCTCGGGGGCGGTGGTCACCGAAACTGTTTTTGCTATTCCTGGAATAGGGCGCTTAACGGTCGATGCGATTTTGCGACGCGATTATCCCGTGATTCAAGGTGTGATTTTGATTTTCTCAGCAACGTATGTACTAATTAATCTGGTGATTGATTTATCGTATGTCTTTTTTGATCCACGAATACGGTATTAAGGTGGGCGATGAATTCATCTAGCGCAATTTCAACTGCTTCGGCCCCTTTAAATTCTAAGCTCAGTACTTTCTTTAGAGTCAAGCTACCCGCTTTGTATCGGCGTTACCCTTTTGCGGTGATTGGTGCGGGCGTTTTAATTTTTATGAGCTTCATTGCGATTTTTGCACCACTGTTAGGGACGGTCGATCCACAAGCCGTGACTCCCTTAAATCGCCTAAAACCGCCGGGTTGGGAATGGTGGTTTGGTACCGATGCTTTGGGTCGAGATGTTTATAGTCGAGTAGTTTATGGAGCGCGCGTTTCTTTAATCGTTGGCATTTCGGTAGCTATATTGAGTACTGTAGTTGGGTTATCGATTGGATTAATTACCGGCTTTGTTCGTTGGCTCGATGCGATTGTGATGCGCATTATGGATGGGTTAATGTCAATTCCATCGATCTTATTGGCGATTGCATTGATGGCTTTAACCAAAGCCAGTATCGAGAATGTAATTATCGCAATTACCTTGGCTGAAGTTCCTAGGGTAGTCCGCTTGGTGCGCAGCTTGGTATTGAGTTTGCGTGAGCAGCCTTATGTGGAAGCTGCTGCTGCATCGGGTACGCCTTTAATCAAAACCTTAATTCGGCACATTCTTCCTAATACCGTAGCCCCTTTATTGGTTCAGGCGACTTATATCTGTGCCTCAGCAATGATTACCGAAGCGATCTTATCTTTTATTGGTGCTGGTACGCCACCCAATATTCCGAGCTGGGGAAATATCATGGCTGAATCAAGAAGCTTATTTCAAATTGCAGGGTATTTAATTTTGTTTCCATCGATTTTCTTATCGGTGACGGTGTTAGCTGTAAATTATTTGGGCGACGGATTGCGCGATGCTTTAGATCCTCGTTTGTCGAGAAGGATGTAGGGCATGAGTCAGCAAACGGGGAAGGCGGTATTAGAGGTCAATGATTTACGCACGTATTTTTATACGCGCGATGGAGTGGTCCGCTCAGTAGATGGTATTTCATTTTCGGTTGCTCAAGGCGAAACTCTGGCGATTGTAGGCGAGTCGGGTTGTGGAAAGAGCGTTACTTCCTTATCGATCTTGCGTTTAATTGCTTCGCCCCCTGGAAAAATTGTTTCAGGTTCGATTCGCTTTCATGGCACCGATTTATTAAGCCTTTCCGAAGACGAGATGCGCGATATTCGTGGCGATAAAATTTCGATGATTTTTCAAGAGCCGATGACTTCATTAAATCCGGTATTAACGATTGGGCAGCAAATTGGTGAAGTTTTAGAGTTGCATCGCGACTGCTCGAAAGAAGAGGCGCGAAACCGCACTTTAGAGATGTTGAAATTGGTCAATATCCCTGAGCCTGAGAGCCGCATCGATGAATATCCCCATCAACTTTCGGGTGGTATGCGGCAACGAATCATGATTGCTATGGCGCTCGCCTGTGACCCCGAAATTTTGATTGCTGATGAGCCAACGACTGCCCTCGATGTCACGATTCAAGCGCAAATTTTGAATTTGATGCGCGAGTTACGCGATCGTACCCGTGCTGCAATTATTTTAATTACGCACGATTTGGGTGTGGTTGCCGAAATGGCACAACGCGTAGTAGTCATGTACGCAGGACGTAAGGTGGAAGAGGCAAATGTATTTGATTTATTTGAAAAGCCACTGCATCCCTATACCCTCGGATTGCTCAATTCAATGCCGCGCTTAACTGACTCACAATCAAAACGGCTAACCGAAATACCTGGCATGGTGCCCTCATTACGTAATGAAATGATCGGCTGTGCTTTTGCACCACGCTGTTCGTATGCTACTGAGCGCTGTCGTGTAGAAGCGCCGATTCTTGAAGATCATGGCAATCAGCACGGGGTTGCCTGTTGGAACCCTGTCTCGCTTGCAAAGGCGATCTCGTCATGACGCAAAAGAAATCATTGCTCGAGGTGAAAGACCTGTGTAAGCATTACCCGATTCGCAAAGGCCTACTAAGTCGTATAGCGGGTTATGTGTATGCGGTCGATGGAGTGAGTTTTTCGATTCACGAAGGCGAGACTTTAGGTTTAGTGGGCGAGAGCGGTTGTGGAAAATCGACCGTAGGACGCACCATTTTGAAACTGATTGAACCGACACGTGGTGAGATTCTTTGGCAAGGCGAACGCATTGATGAACTAAGTCGTTCTGAAATGGTTCCGTACCGCAAAGAAATACAAGCGGTTTTTCAAGACCCGTATTCTTCTTTAAATCCGCGGATGCGCGCCGCCGATATTGTTTCTGAGCCTTTGCGTAATTTTGAAAAATTATCTCAAGAAGCGGGGCGAGAGCGGGTAGCGGCACTGTTTGAGCGAGTAGGCTTGAGGCCGGATCAGATGGTGCGTTATCCGCATGAGTTTTCTGGTGGACAGCGTCAGCGTTTGGGTATCGCGCGGGCTTTATCGGTTAAGCCTAAATTAATCATGTGCGACGAACCAGTATCTGCCTTGGATGTCTCTGTGCAAGCACAAGTGATTAATTTACTGGGGGATTTACAGCAAGAATTTGGCGTCTCTTATTTATTTATCGCCCATGATTTGGCCGTGGTAAAGCACATTAGTCATCGGATTGCGGTGATGTATTTGGGGCGAATTGTGGAGTTAGCAGAAACGCAGGAATTATTTAGTCATGCAGCGCATCCTTATACCGAAGCCTTGCTATCAGCGGTACCGATTCCCGACCCTAAGCATCAGCGCAAACAAATTGTTTTAGGCGGCGATGTTCCCAGCCCAATCAATCGGCCTAGCGGCTGCCATTTTCATACGCGCTGTCCTTATGCGCAGAAAATTTGTAGTAGTCAAGTACCAAAATTAGAAGAAATTTCACCAAATCATTTTGTCTCATGCCACTTTAAGTTATAGTAACTTTAGAGTAAAAATTACTATAAATAAAGTGAAAAAAATCACTCCTCCCGCAATCCGAAAACGTGTTCGTGCCCCACGAATTTCTTCTAAACTTCCTGTTGTTGTTAATGGTAAGCGAGGTATTACGCAAGACATTAGTGCCTCGGGTGTTTGTTTTGAAATTGACGACAACCTTCATTTAGGATCCTTAATTCATTTTTTGATTGAATTGGATACCCCTGGCGGCAAATTAAATTTAGATTGTGAGGCAGAGGTAGTTCGGCTTGATAAAATCAAGGGAAAAAACAAAGTCGCAGTAAAGATTTTGAATCAAACTATTTCACAAGCGAAATAAAACCAATATTTAATACGTATTCGTAGTAGTTGAGCTTAAACCGTTAAAGTCCAGAGTGCCGTTAGCGCCAAAATCAAAGCTAAGAAACGGTTAAAAAATAAAAGGCGTTTTCCTGAACTGAGCCACACTCGCACAACACTACCTGCAATCGCATAGCTCATATTGCTGGCAAAGGCGAAGCACATCATCACCACGCAAGACACAATCAGTCGTTGTTCGGGGTTGCTACTGGGGATTCCTTCGGCATGAATAACCCAAGCGCTGGTAATTGTGAGGGCCAGTAGCCACACCTTAATATTCAGAAATTGAAAAATAACCCCCTTAAAAAAACCCATATTGAGTTTATTCAGGTTTACCTCCTTAAGTTGACTGCTTTGGCTTAATTTAAATGCCAGCCAAATTAAATAAGCGCATCCTAGAAATTGAATCAGATAGCGAATGATTGGCATCTGGGTGACGAGCGTGCCTATTCCAAGACCGCAAGCCATCATGATAAAAAGCCAGCCTACGGGTACTGCTAAGGTGAATGGAAGGGTACGGCGAAAACCATCGTTGGCGGCAATCGCGGTAGTCAACATCGTATTGGGACCAGGAGAGAAGGTCATGACCGTACAAAAAATCAGTAATGCAATGAATTCGCGCAGACTAAGTATTTCTAACATGAGCTTGATTCGTTTAATTCGGTAATGCTGTTAAATCGAGCGGATAAATCGGTCGACGAATCTGCTTGAATTCAAACCATCGGTAGTTAGAACTACTTGGCCCACCTTGATCGGAATCGCACTCGACAAAGCCCTTGCTCAGTGGCAAAAAGACGGGACGGCAATACATGCGTGATTTGAGTAAAACAAAGGATTTATTTTCGAGCTGAATCCCTAAACTGGTCATCACTCCCAAATCGTAGGGCTCAACGCGTTCTGAGCTAATCACGATGTGAGCGTGTTCGGTTTCAAATAAAACACTGGCGCCCATTTGCAGGGTAGAGCCAGTAAAAATAGGACCTGTAACCAAAACTCGACCATCACTGATGGCGATCATTTTGCCTTGGAGTTTGAATGGTGGTTTAACTTGACCCCGATAGGTCCAGCCAGACTTATTGCCCAGCTCAATCGTGGTGACCTGATTGAGTCCAATGCTAATTAATTGCTGTACGGTTTGCGGATCAGTTATTGGCCCAACTGCGAGATTACTTAAACCAAAACTGAGAGCGGCTTCAAGAATATCGGTGGTGTCGCAAGAGCCACCCGACATGACATTATCACTATGGTCTAAAAGTAAGATAGGACCATGCCCAGCGTTCTTTGCTAAGGCCGTTGCATTTTCTAGGGATTTGCGAGTGGGGATGCTGGCATAAACAAACCCATCGGCATGATGGAGGATGAGGGTTTGCAGTTCATCGGCCAATTGATTGGCGAGGACCGCCTTAGGGTCTTGTAATTGATCGGTGATCACGATTACCGACATGCCCGTATCGTGAAAATCGGCGAGACTAAATCCAGCCAAGATTGAAATGGCTAAAACACCCGTGCGTTTTTCCATAGCTTGGGCTGCTTCTACGGCTAATTTCATCGCGCCCTGCTGAGTATTGCTACGCAGGGTATGAGAAAGCAGAGGTAGTTGGCGATAAACTATGGCCGGTTGAATTTTTTGTGCGATTAAATCGAGTAATAATTGACCTGCATGTAATCCGGTTTCATACATATCGATATGCGGATAGGTTTTAAAGCTCACCATCACGTTACAGTTTTTCACCATTTTGGGCGTGACATTCGCATGGAGGTCGAGTGCAACCGCAATGGGAGTATTAGGGGCAATCTGTCGGATCCGCTCCAGAAGGCTACCTTCACCATCGACTGCACCGTCAGCCACCATCGCCCCATGTAAGTCGAGCAAGATGGCATCGCAGCCTAGTTTGATTGCATCAAGAATGTGCTTGCAAACAGTTTGATAGGCATCGGCTTGCACGGTTGCACTGGGATTGGAGAAGGCACATACGGGAGTGATTATTTCTGCGCCCACTTCTTTTGCTAAATGAATAAAGGCACCCATCGCCGTGCGAGCGTTTTCTTGATCACGATACGCTGCTTCTCCCCAGAGCGGATGAAATGCGGTGAGCGGGGTGGGAATCGGTGAAAAGGTATTGGTTTCGTGCTGGAAACGCGCGATCACAAATTTTGGTTTCATGCGGATCGGTTGGCAAAGGTAAGCATTGAATGAAGCAATACATTGGCGCCTGCTTCGAGGTCCTCGGGTTTGGCATCTTCGATTTCATTATGGCTTACCCCGTCTTTGCACGGAATGAAGATCATGCCAGTGGGGGCAAGGCGTGCCATATAAATAGCATCGTGTCCCGCACCTGAAACGACATCGATGTGCGAATAGCCCAAATCAATCGCCGCCTGCCGAATTGCATGAATGCACGATGGGTCGAAATTACAGGGCGGAAAATACGACACTTCGTTGAGATCAATCACCATGGAGCGTTCTTTTGCTACCTTGGTAATTTGGTTTTGTAATAAGGCGGTCATTTGATTCAGCACATGGGAGTCAGGATGGCGAATATCCATCGAAAACTTCACTTGACCAGGAATGACATTGCGACTGTTCGGAAAGACTTGTACCATGCCCACTGTACCTCTACCATGGGGTGGAAATTGGTTCGCAATCTCAACTACCGATTGCATGATGATCAAGGCGGTTTGCAAAGCGTCTTGGCGGATCTCCATGGGAGTGGGACCCGCATGAGCTTCGAAACCGTGCACGATGCAATCGAACCAACGCAAACCCATCACCGCCGGTACCACACCAATCGTCTTTTTTTGATACTCAAGAACGGGACCCTGTTCAATATGCGTTTCAAAATAGGCGCTACAGGGATGATCCCCAGGGATCTGTTCGCCTAAGAAACCAATGCGGTTTAATTCTGCTTTTACGGTTTTGCCGTCTTTATCTTGCGCTGCATACGCATGCTCTAGAGTAAAAGCCTTGGCAAAAACACCTGAGCCCATCATCACGGGTGTAAAACGCGAACCTTCTTCATTAGTCCAAAAAACAACTTCCAATGGTGCTTCGGTTTCAATCTGATGCTCATTGAGGGTTTCGATGACTTCTAAACCAGCTAAGACGCCGTAGTTGCCGTCGTATTTACCACCAGTGGGCTGAGTATCAATGTGACTACCCGTCATGATGGGTGCTAATGCAGGATTTGTTCCAGCACGCCGCATAAACGTATTGCCGATTTGATCCACGGTGATAGTTAGACCCAGTTTTTTGGCTTTTTCGATCACCCATTGACGACCTTGTTGATCGAGATCGCTTAAGGCAAGCCGACAAACACCCCCTTTGGGAGTTGCACCAATTTGCGCTAGGGTGAGAAGCGATTGAGTGAGTCGCGAGCGATTGATTCGAAGCTGAGATAAAACCGGTTGCGCCACGAATTAAAAGGCTTTCTTGAGAACCCGACCAAAGGTTTCCACAAAGGACTCAACTTCCGCTGGTGTCGCAACAAAAGGGGGCCCCATTGCAATCGTATCGCTGGTAATTCGCACCAAAATGCCATGTTCAATGCAACTTTCTAAGACTTGCATGCCACGTAAACCCGGTTTACCTGCAATTGGCTCTAAATCGAAAGCAGCCGATACACCGCAATTACGAATATCCAATATGCCTGCCTGTCCTTTTAGGGAATGCACCGCATCTCCTAGGACGCGATCCAGTACCTTGGTTTTTTCCATAATGCCATCGCTCTCAAAAATATCGAGAGCCGCGTGTGCAGCTGCGGTGGCGATAGGATGCCCCGAATAGGTAAAGCCGTGGAAAAATTCAATCGCTTGTTCTTGCCCGCCAATGCCCGTAATGGCATCGTAAATATCTTCTCGGACGACAACGCCACCCATGGGAATGACTCCATTGGTAATGGCTTTCGCAAAAGTAATCATGTCGGGCTTCACGCCAAAACGATCGGCTCCAAAGTTCGCCGCTAAACGACCAAAGCCCGTAATCACTTCATCAAAAATCAAGAGGATGCCGTGTTTCGTGCAAATATCACGAATTTTTTCTAAGTAGCCAACCGGCGGGACGATTACACCCGTGGAGCCTTGCACGGGCTCGAGAATCACCGCAGCAATATTGCTAGCATCGTGCAATAAAACCAGCCGCTCTAATTCATCGGCCAAGTGGGCTCCCCATGTGGGCTGTCCTTTTGAGAATGCCATTTGCGACAGATTGAGGGTGTGCGGCAAATGGTCAACCCCTGGCATCATCATCGGACCAAACATTTTGCGATTGGCTGGAATTCCGCCGACCGAAATTCCGCCGATACAAGCACCGTGGTATCCCCGTTCGCGACCGATCATCCGAAAACGGGTCGCTTCGCCTTTGGCGCGATGGTAGGCGAGCGCAATTTTTAATGCCGTATCAACCGCTTCCGAACCCGAATTAACAAAGAAGACTTTATTTAATCCAGGTGGCGTGTATTGCGTAATACGTTTTGCTAAGCGAAAGGTTTCTGATCCAGCCATTTGAAAAGCAGGGACATAGTCCATTTTTTCATATTGTTTTTGGATCGCCTCAATCATGCGGGGATCGCCATGACCTAGTGGGGATGTCCATAGACCCGAGGCGCCGTCAAATAATTGACGACCATGATCATCAAAGTAATAAACGCCTTTAGCCGACGTCATTACTTTGGGGTTTTTTCTGAAATACCGATTCGGGGTATAGGGCAGCCAATACGCATCCATTGCTTGAATGTATTCAGCCGAATTCACTTCTTTAAATTGGGATGTCTCAATCTTCATGGGCGCCTCGTTTAAGCGGGTTTATTTTGCCTGCCAATCCATGATAAGCCTTTCGAAGAGGGTGGTGGCTTGGGTGATTTTTTCGGTATAACAGAACTCATCAGTTTGGTGGGCCATTTCGGGTTGTCCGGGCCCCAGAACAACGGTTGGCGGATCTCCGATCACTTCTTTTAAAGCCGAGGCATCACTGAAATACGAGACGGTTTTTTCAACTGGGAACTCGCCGTTGATTTCATTACAACGGCTATAGACATTTTGGATCCAAGGATCGCTCGATGGGGTAAAAAATCCCTCGACGTCGATGATGGTTTCTAGTTTGATGTGCCCGCCCAGTGCTTTGCAAAGACAGCCATAGATATGTTGATGGCTTTGACCAGGAATGGTGCGAATATCCAAGGTCATTTCGGCCGCATCGGGAACCGAATTAATATTCAGACCTGCTTTAGCAGTACCCACATTTAAAGTGGCTTGTCCCATTAAGGGATGGGGTGGATTATCAAATTGAAAGTGTTCGAGAGCGAGTGCGCCTTTGGCAATTTTATAAAACGCATTATCGCCACGCTCTGGCATCGATCCATGCGCTGTCACTCCCTCGGCTTTAGCTCGTAACCAATAGGCGCCTTTATGGCCGATGAGGGGTTCATTCGCAGTCGGTTCAGCCACTACAAAGCAACCTGCTTTACCAATGAAATCGAGGACGCGTTTTTGGGCCGCAATATAAAAAGCCCCTTCGCAACCAGTTTCTTCGCCCGCAGTAATAATTAAGCTGATGCCATTCCCTTGTTTAGCAATCTCTGCTGTTCTCATGGCGGCCACGACAAAAGCAGCCACGCCACTTTTCATATCGCTAGAGCCGCGGCCAAATAATTTACCGTCGTGTATTTCGCCTGCGAAAGGCGGGTGAGTCCATTCACGACTTCCTAATGGCACCACATCGACGTGCCCCGTAAAACAAATATTGGTTTTATTGGGACGACCACCAATGCGCGCTACTAAACTAGTGCGGCGTGGTGCAAAGTCGACTTTCATACATTCAAATCCGGCACCCTCCAGTAATTGCGCTAAAAAATCACACAACTCATCTTCATTGCCTGGTGGATTGATCGTATTAAAACGAATTAAATCTTGGGTTAATTGAATAGGATCTAGGATGGTCATGATTAAATTTGGCTCAGAATTTTTAATTACAGGATTTCAACCGTATGATTTTTGGGATCAAGGCGAAGCTTCGATCCAGTGGGAATTGCTTGTGTAATATCCACATCAAAACCACTAAGCATGGCAATACCGCCGTGAGCCGCTCCTTGCGCAAGAATTGGATTGACGGTATTAAAAATAATCGCAGAGGGGCAGAGATTCCGCATTTTCATTTCATAAATCATCCAAGCGCTTGCAACACCGCCCTTGGCGGTATCTAAAACTAAAATCATATTGTTATATTCTTTACCAAATAATTTATGTGAAGGGCGAGAGAAAGTTCCTTTTAGTCGATCCAAGTCATAGCGCGCAGAAAAACCATCCGCTGCGGTTAAACAGATTCCCTCAACGACATCGCCTTGAGCATGAATTGCTTTAAAAATTGTTTGACTCATGCGAGCCTCCCTGTTTCAGCAGCGTGAACGCAATCTTCCATTGAGGCCAAAATCGGTGTGTAGCCATAGCCCCCTAGAATATTGACCATTTTGGCGCTATTGGTCGCTAATTTTTTCCAACCATTGGCTTCGGCTATTTCGCGGGCATACGATTGGTAAAAGCACATGCCTGAAAATACAGTTCCACCAGCAGCCTCAATCGTGGCGGTGTATCCCATACGGTCAGAATCGGGTTTAACCTGAGGGCTGGTAACGGCTAGCAAGGGCTTCTTAAATTTTTTGCCTTCACATAAAGCGGCAACACTTTTCATTTCCATCAAACTGAGTTGGGGCGCAGAAAAAACAACCACATCAATTTCATCGGTAATGCGATAGGACTGCTGAAGCGCCATGACATCTTCTTTTGAAATTGTCACAAGCGGAAGGTGTTCAACCCTTAAATCGCGTGCATGGATTGCCTCAGGTGTAACTCCTAAGATATGAAAAAGGGCGGTCGAGCCAAAGCTGGCCATCGCGGCCCCAAAATGCTTGAGAGAATCCGAACCGGGATGCCCTTCAATTCCTTCGACAATCGGAACCGACCAATAGTTCCCTGATTTTTTGCCGATCAAACCACCTAAAGCACCCCATTCATTCAGAGATGAAGGCGTCCAAGAGACTCGATAACGGTGAGTAGGTTGACGGTGTTGGTCGAGGTGGTAGCCATAGCGCGGTGTTCTACCGGTTAAGCCTGCTGACAAAGCAGAAGGACCGCCCTCAAAATTGGAGCGTGCTCCGCAAATACTATTTGAATAAATCACAACACCCGTATCACCAAAGGCAACATGCTCTCCAAAGACGGGCGCCATAATCGTTTGGTAATTAATGCAGGTATCGGTCATCGAAACCCCCATTTTGACAAAGGCAGCGATTGCGCGACGCTCTAATTCAATCATTTTGTCAGTCTGTCCCAGCTGCTTGGCTTTATTGAAATCAGTTCCGCGTGGATCGGTAATCGTGGGAATTCTGACCACTCTGTCTTGAGAGGTATTTTTGGCTAAACCCTCAAGCCATTGCACCCCAGCTTCGCCTAAACTTTCCGTATCCGCCATAATGTGGGCTTGCGAGACTGGCACCAAATCATCTGCGCCAAAAAATTCACCGACTTTAATTTGATGCTCTATAGCCATTTTTCGAACGGGGCCCATTTCACCAGCCAACATGGCTTTTTCTTCACTATTGAGTTTCATTTATATCTTCGCTTCATTAATCGAGAGAGGCACCTGAATCGCGGACTGCAATGGCCCATTTTGCAATCTCTCTAGTTTGAAAGGTGCCGAGCGACTCGCGGAATTGGGTGTTGGGTTGAACACCGATATTACCGAGGCGTTCTTTAAAACTAGCTGAGGTAGCAATTTTTTCAACTTCTTTACTGAGTATTTGTGCCACTGGCTCGGGAATTTTAGCGGGAGCAAATACCGCCCACCACGCAGTCGATTCAAATTGGGGGAAGCCTGATTCGGCCACAGTGGGTACATTTGGAAGTACCGAAGAGCGGATTTTGCTGGTGACCGCTAATGCTCTTAACTTGCCAGATTGAATGTGTGGCAAGACCGATTGAATCGGATCAAACATTAAGGGAATCTGTCCACCAATTAAGTCGGTGACAGCAGGAGCGCTACCTTTGTAGGGAATGTGT
This sequence comes from Polynucleobacter sp., assembly GCA_016462905.1. GTDB lineage: Bacteria > Pseudomonadota > Gammaproteobacteria > Burkholderiales > Burkholderiaceae > Polynucleobacter. The sequence goes on from JAEMSI010000008.1 coordinate 12,965, forward strand.
TTTAGTTTTATTTTTGCAACTGTTTCAAACAACGCCCCTGTCAGGTGACCGGGCGAGCCATTGCCTGCGGTTCCAAAAGCAATCGTATCGGGTTTGAGTTTAGCTTCTCGAATTAAATCAGCCAAGGTTTTAATCTTGTCGTTTGCTGGAACCACAATGACAACGGGCGCGCTTGCCACTAAACCAATCGGCGTGAAATCTTTGGTCATGTCGTAGGGTAATTGCTTATACAAGCTACCGTTAATAGCATGAGTACCGACTGTGCCGAGCATAATGGTGTAACCATCAGGAGTTGATTTAGCCACCAAATCTGCACCCACCGAGCCGCCTGCGCCGCCTCGGTTATCCACGAAGACTTGTTGCTTTAAATCATCGCCCAGCATTTGGGCTAAAGGCCTAGCGACAATATCGGTCGGCCCCCCTGGGGGGAAGGGAACAATTAATTTAATCGGTTTATTGGGGTAATTTTGGGCAAAACAGGACACGCTGAATAGCCATGCTGCAATCAAGAAAAATGAATAGAAATGGAATTTAAAGGTACGCATGAAATAATTTGATCAGTCTACCTTTGCGCCAGATTCTTTAACTAGCTGGCTATATTTTTGGGCTTCATTTTGGACAAAAGCAGCAAATTCTTTTGACGGCATAAAGGAGGGAACCGCCCCTTGGTTAGAAAGTAGTTCATAGAAACTTTTTTCATTGGTTACCGCTGCAATATCTTTGTTTAAGAGTTCAATCACCAAGGAACTTGTTCCCGCGGGGACAAAAATACCTTGCCAGTTTTCAATATTGAATCCAGGGTAGCCCGATTCAGCGATGGTTGGAATATTGGGTAATAATGGCGAACGCTTTAGAGTGGTTACCGCAATTGCTCGTAATTTTCCCGAATTGATATGGGGTAATGCGGGCGGGATACCAGCAAAAAATAAATCGACCTGACCACCCAGTAAATCCGTAATTGCAGGCGCACCACCTTTATATGGGATATGCGTCATGGAGACATTGGCCATTGATTTGAATAGTTCTCCTGCTAAATGTTGAGGACCGCCACTGCCAGACGAAGCAAAATTAACAGCACCTTTTTTAGCTTGGATCAATTGCACTAAATCGGCTAGACTTTTTATGGGCGACTGTGAATTTACCACCAAGACTAATGGTGCCGATGCTACTTTAGAAATCGCTACCAAATCCTTGCTCGCATCAAACGGCATTTGTTTATAGAGGGACGGATTGATTGCCACTTCTGCTGGAGAGGAGAGTAGCAGGGTATAGCCATCAGGACTTGATTTTGCAACGATATCGGCACCAATATTACCGCCAGCGCCAGGTTTATTTTCTACGATGAGTTGTTGTTTCCATAAAGGGGACAACTTGGTGCTTAGGGCTCTTGCTACCACATCAGTTGCTCCACCTGCTGGGAAGGGAACAATTAATTTAATCGGTTTATTGGGGTAATTCTGCGCAGCGATGTTCTGGATAAAAACCGCTAGCAAAATTCCAAGCAAAAGTCTTAATTTGGATATTAAGTTCATGATTTTTTAAGTATAAGCGGGTAGCAAATTAAATCTAGAAATCCTTATTGGAGGCTTAGATTCATGGCCCTTTAATTAGTTGCTTTAATGGTATTATATTATTTATAGGTTTATAAATAAAGGATAAGTTCGATTTATGTTCTCATCGGAGACAACGCAGATGAATCAAAATAATGTCTGCAGTTTTAGACCAATTAGCTCAGACTTGGAGAATGGCTTACGAGAGAATATTCTTCTGCAAAATACCAGCCCCATACTTTTTGCTGAGATTCTAAAAAAAATCCAAATTGAAAAATTAAAAAAGCGGCGCCCCATCATGCATTTTGGTGATCAGCCCAGTGAAATTTATTTTGTGATTAGTGGTTCGCTAAAAAGATCCATGCAGGGCGTAGGCAGAAGAGAGCATATATTTGATGTAACGTATGCCAATGAATTTGATTCGCCCTATGTCGAATGGGTCGCTGGTTCGATGCCGTATTACAGTATTTCGGCTGCAACCAATGCAATCGTTGGGAAAATGAGCTTATTTGAGTGGAAAAAGATCATTCAGACTGATGAAGGCTTAAATAATTTGTTTTCCGATTTAGTGCAAAAGAAGTATTTGGAAATGGTGAACCATTCGTCCAATCTCTTACTTTTAAATAGCGTTGAAAATTACAAGCGCGTTAGTAAAACCATGCCTAAACTGGTGAAAACACTGAACAAACGCGAGTTGGGTGCCTACCTAGGTATTTCTGCTGAAACCATGAGCAAAATTCTGCGCTACGCTTAAGTGCCTTGATACATCAGCGCTGATATGAATCAGCGCTTTTGCTCACTACGATATGCGTTGGTAGTATAAATTTTGTGGGTGATTTGCTTCGGCAAAAAACATCCATCGCTCAACAATTAAGCCGCTGTAATGAATTACAAAAGCCAAGACGATGAGGCTGTAGTAACTCGAGTAAATCGAATAGACCAAGAGTAGCATCGGCAATAAAAAGGCATTAAAGAAAATAATTTTTCTGAGATTAGCAATTACCAGATTACTTTGTTGATGAAAGAATTCACGGGTATTGAAGCTACCGCCCATTAAACCCATTGACGTTTGACGCAGCTTGGTGTTTTTTATTCCAGTAGCGGTATTTAAATTCGATTTAGGTTTTAAATTCAGATTACGCCGCCAAATACTTAATTTGATGGTGAGCGATACAAAGAGAAAAATAAAGCCAAAGCCTGCTAGTAATACCGGATTTGGGATCGCAATCGCATCCGACCATAAGGTAATAAGGCTGGCTAATAAAAGCCATCCCGAGGTAAGCCCGAGTACAACAAAATTCAGCATCGTCAGGGGTGTGGCCCATTCTTGAATAAAGCGGATGCATTGATAGATCTGGGCAGTACAGGCCCACAAAAGAGCGGCCAGCGCAATGACGACCAACCAGAGCAGGGCCGATTCTTGGTTTTGCAGACTCATGTACCAAGCATATGCGGTTGCCAGCATAAATAAGGGCAGGACGATGACTTCGCGTGAAAGCCACGATGTGCGCCACATATGCGCTGCTCTCCATGCGCGTTCAGGGTGACCTAAATGAAAAAACGAGGCCATTAAACTAATCACTAAGAGCGCTAATGCAAGCGGTAATGCCAGCCATACTAAAAAGCTTTTTGGTAAACCCACGCCACCTAAACTAAGTAGGGCAATAAAAACCAATAGTCCTTGTGACATGCCTGCCAAGGTAGTGAAAAAAACTAAAGAAAAATTCGGTTGCATTAACTTTCATCCTTAACAGCTTGTATGGTTTCTGTAATCGAGCGGGGCAAGTAGTGATTTGCTGGAGCGGTCTCCCACTCAGGCATTAAGGCGTATCCACCCCGTTCTTGAATCGCTAGACTGGCTTCCGATTTGGGATCGTGCACGTCACCAAAAATACGCGCGCTAGTGGGGCATGCGAGTACGCAGGCGGGTTTGCGTTCGGCTTCGGGTAAGGTTTCGCTGTAAATTCGATCGACACACAGAGTGCACTTCGTCATCACTTGACGTTCCTCGTCGAGTTCGCGTGCGCCGTACGGGCAAGCCCAAGAACAATATTTGCAGCCAATGCATTTGTCGTAGTCGACTAAAACAATGCCATCCTCAGCCCTTTTATAGCTTGCGCCGGTTGGGCAAACTGGAACACAAGGGGGCTCTTCGCAATGCAGGCAAGATTTAGGAAAGTGAATCGTTTCCACTTTTGGAAACGATCCGGCTTCATAGGTTTGGACGCGATTAAAGAAAGTGCCAGTCGGACTTTCGCCATAGGCGTGCAAATCGGTGAGAGGACCTGCTGAACCTTGGGTATTCCATTCTTTGCAGGACGTAACGCAGGCGTGGCAGCCAACGCAGACATTTAAATCGATGACGAGAGCGAGTTGTTTGGTCGTTTTCATTTTGGTCGTCCTCTTATTTTTTTAAAGCCATACCAGGCACGCTAAAGGCTTGCACTTGAGGCCAGGTTTCGCCTGCTTTACTAGTGGAGCTATCGCTTTCATTCGCTAATGCCAACTTAACGCGCACATCGTACCAGCCAGCTTGACCAGTAATCGGATCTGAATTACTCACTCTAAATTCGCCTAAGGGCAATTCTTCGGTAATTAGGTGATTTAATAAAAATCCCTTTTTAGATTCATCGGCATTCGCATCTAGGCTCCAAGCAGATTCGGCTTTCCCAATCGCATTCCATGTCCAAACTGTTCCTGGATCAACCGCTTCGGAATGACGTGCCATGCATTTCACTTTGCCCCATTGCGATTCAATCCAAATCCATGCGCCATCGGCAATCCCTTGCGATAGAGCGGTTTGCGTATTTACAAATAAATAATTATGACTATGGATTTGTCGCAACCAGGCATTTTGTGAATCCCACGAATGGTACATGGCCATCGGCCGTTGCGTAATTGCATTTAGAGGGTATTGATTTAAATTCGTTGCTGCTTCTTCTAGCGGTGGATACCAGAATGGCAGCGGATTGAAGTAATGTTGGATACGCTCTTTCAAATGCTCTGGCGGTGTTCTGCCAGGACGTTTGCCACTCGCAGCCAAGCGGAATTTTTGCAAAATATCGGAGTACACCGCAATCATGATGGGATCGTTTTTTTGCCTTAAGGCATTCTGTTTCGAAAAATCAAGGTACTCGCGATTCCAGTTGCGCATGTATTGATGTTCGGGCGGCATATGGTATTGAAAGACACAATTATTTTTCTCGTATTGTTGCCATTGATCTGGATTAGGTTCACCGCGCAGACTTTTCTCTCCCTCTTTCCCACGCCAACCCGCTAAAAATCCAATCCCTGAGTCAGGCGCAGTTTGAAAGCGCGTAATAAAGTCGGTGTAACCCGTAAATTTGCGTTCCCCTTCTGGGGTAGTAAAGGCTGGGAATTTCAGACGTGATGCCAACTCAACAATCACTTCTTGAAATGGTTTGCAATTTCCAGTGGGCGGCAAAACAGGGATGCGGACCGAATCAACCGGACCATCGAACTCGGAAATCGGGCGATCCAACATACTCATCACATCGTGACGCTCAAGATAGGTTGTGTCTGGCAGCACTAAGTCGGCGAAGTTGACCATTTCAGATTGAAAGGCATCGCAAACGACTAAAAATGGAATCTTAAATTCACCGTCTGCGCGTTTCGCATTGAGTAAGTCGCGCACTTCCATGGTGTTCATGGTTGAATTCCATGACATATTCGCCATGAAGATCATCAGCATGTCGATGGAATAAGGGTCGCCCTTGACGGCATTGGTAATCACGTTATGCATTAAGCCGTGCGCTGCAAGTGGGTGTTCCCAAGAATACGCTTTGTCAATTCGTAAAGGAGTGCCATCGTCGCTGAGTGATAAATCTTCAGGTTGGGTTGGCCAACCCAGCGGCGCTTTTCCTAATGGCGTGTTGGGTTTAATGTCGGCATCGGAATTGGGTGGTTTGACATTCGGTGGAGTCTGACGCGGATAAGGCGCTTTATGTCGGAAACCACCAGGTCGATCAATCGTACCCAGCAATGACATCAACACCGCTAAACCACGGGTCGTTTGAAAGCCGTTCGAATGTGCTGAGAGTCCACGCATCGCATGAAAAGCAACCGGTCGACCAATCACGGAGTCGTGTTTTTCACCCCAAGCATCGGTCCATGGAATCGGTAGAGTAAATGCCTGTTCAAAAGCGGCGTGTGCCATTTCCTTGGCTAGCTGTTCGATGCGTTTGGCTGGAATACCAGTAATGGATTCTGCCCACTCTGGAGTAGTTTGTGCCACTTCGCGACGCAGTAATTCAAAAGCAGGTGCAACGCGTTTACCAGCATGCGGCCCAGCACCCATCACATATTCGCCGCTGAGTGCAGGTAAAACGCCTTTTTCAAAACACGGTTTGGCGCTATTCGTATTTTGATCCCAGACGTATTTATTGTGAGGTAGATCAGTATTGATTGGGTCGGAGTCTGGATCAAATAAAAACAACCCTTCTTCAGGTCCCGAATCTAAACAAACTAATTGGCCTGAGTTGCTATAGCGTTGCAAGAAAGGCGCATCGTATTTCTCGTTACGAATTAATTCATGCATGAGTGCCATAAATAAGGCACCGTCGGTTCCCGGTTTAATTGGAATCCATTCGTCTGCAATTGCAGAGTATCCTGTGCGCACCGGATTAATCGAAATAAATCGTCCACCGTCGCGTTTAAATTTGGATAGGGCAATCTTCATTGGATTGCTGTGGTGATCTTCTGCAGTACCAATCATCACAAATAATTTAGCCCGATCTAAATCGGGACCGCCAAACTCCCAAAAACTTCCACCAATCGTATAAATCATTCCAGCGGCCATATTGACCGAACAGAAGCCACCGTGGGCTGCGTAATTGGGCGTACCAAACTGGCGCGCGAATAATCCTGTTAAGGCTTGCATTTGATCGCGCCCCGTAAACAGCGCAAATTTTTTCGGATCCGTGGCGCGAATACGAGCTAGACGTTCAGTCAGCATCTCAAAGGCACGTTCCCATGAAATCACTTCAAATTCGCCAGCACCGCGATCGCTTCCCGCCTTGCGGAGCAGGGGTTGCGTAATGCGCGCGGGGGATTTTTGTTTCATAATCCCAGCCGACCCTTTGGCGCAGATGACGCCTTTGTTCAGGGGATGATCGGGATTGCCATCGATATAAACCAATTCACCTTCGCGCATGTGGGCCCGAATTCCGCAACGACAGGCGCACATATAGCAGGTCGTTTTTTTTATCTCATCCGCTGGTTTTTGTTTGCCAATGGGGTCGTGAACGGGTGCGCTGGAGAATAGTTTGAACATATTATTTAGTATTTGATAAATTAGTATTTACGCATAGGATACACAAATTATTAAAAATTTAAAGCCAAGTAAAGTTATCAAGCGCTGTTTTCTGTAATCCATCCAAAAATTACAGAATCATCTAAGTAAAAACCCTTAATCCGTGGGATGATTTAAGGGCAGAGTTTGGGGTAATTCGCCTTGGCGCCATCAAGGAAGTTTTCAATTGAGCGCGACAAGTACTCTTTAAAGTTAATCTTAGTGTCGTGGATAAAGATGTATTTGCGGATCGCATAAGCAAAAAAGCTGCCGTGCAAGACCCAAACAAACTCACGTTCATCATCGGAAATAGCTCCCCAGTTCTTCTTAGGCGCATACATGGCACGCAGGGCGAGGCAGACAGGATCAATCAGGCGCTGGCGAATCATCTTCAAGTATTTGTGGTTGAGGCCCGTACCCGCAAGGCCTGAATAGAGGTAGACCCGAATCCAGCGTTTGGAAAAACTATCTTCAAAGTAGTCCTGATAAAACTCAATCAGGCGCTCCTGCAGGGGGATGGATTGGTTACTCAGGAGACGATCCCAGCCTGGGCGCCAGGAATCGAGAAAGACAATCTCAAATACTTCTTCCATTAAAACTTCTTTGGACGGAAAGTAGCGGTAGAGAAGCGGCTGTGTAATCCCAAGACGCTCGGACAGCTCTCGAGTTTTGCCGGTAAAGCCAACTTCGGCAAAATATTCGATCGCACCCTGTAGAATCAAGGAGCGTCTTGCGCTAGGGGAAAGGCGGGTATGCAACCTTCCAGTAGCCGGTTTTTTGGAGACTGATTTTTTCCGTTTGGCAGGAGTTGGATTCACCCACTTATTGTAGCCAATTTAGGGGCTTGGGGCTCTGTGGGTCTTAGTGGTTTCCCCTAATAAATTTTTGATAAATAAGTACCCGTTTTATTTATTTTGAGGTAACATTCATAATTATCAAAAGATTATTTAAGCCTTTTTTGCTGGATTCCATAACCCAATTTATTTAAGAGAGTGAGAAAACCATGCTAAGTGATATCGAAATTGCACAAAAAGCAAAGATGCTGAAGATCGCCGAGATTGCCAAGAATCGCTTAGGCATTCCTGAAGACGAGCTAGTCCCTTATGGCCATTACAAGGCTAAGATTTCCTTGTCGTATTTGGAAACCTTAAAAGACAAAAAAGACGGGAAATTAATTTTAGTCACGGCTATTAGTCCAACACCCGCTGGCGAGGGAAAAACCACCACCACGGTAGGTTTGGGTGATGGATTGAATTACATTGGTAAAAAAGCCATGATTTGTTTGCGTGAACCCTCTTTGGGCCCCGTATTCGGAGTCAAGGGTGGGGCGGCGGGTGGTGGCCACGCGCAAATCGTGCCCATGGAAGATATTAATTTGCATTTCACCGGCGACTTCTCAGCAATCGCCTTAGCGAACAATTTATTAGCTGCGATGTTGGATAACCATATTTTTCATGGCAACCAATTAGGGATTGATGTGCGTCGGGTTCAATGGAAGCGTGTCGTTGATATGAATGATCGCGCTTTGCGTCGCATTACAGCAGGTTTAGGTGGTCCTGGTAATGGTTATCCTCGAGAAGATGGCTTTGATATTGTGGTGGCTTCCGAGATTATGGCGATTTTCTGCTTGGCGACCTCCATTGAAGATTTGAAAAAGCGCCTCGGTGAAATCGTCGTTGCTTACACGCGCGATTTAAAACCCGTTTTAGCAAAAGACTTAAAAGCGCATGGCGCCATGACAGTCTTATTAAAAGACGCCTTAGCGCCTAATTTGGTTCAAACCTTGGAGAACAATCCTGCGTTTGTGCACGGCGGGCCTTTTGCCAATATTGCGCATGGTTGTAATTCGGTGATTGCGACTAAAGCAGCTTTGAAGTTGGCTGATTACGTTGTGACTGAAGCAGGCTTTGGGGCTGATTTAGGCGCTGAAAAGTTCATCGACATTAAGTGCCGTAAAACAGGATTGCGTCCTTCTGCGGCCGTGATCGTGGTAACTGTGCGCGCCATGAAGTATCACGGCGGGGCTGACTTAACTACCTTGACCACCGAAGATATTAAGGCGCTCGATAAAGGACTGGTTAACTTAGAGCGTCACGTTGAAAACATTACTAAGGTATACAACTTACCTTGCGTTGTTTCGATTAATCAGTTCACGAGCGACACACCTGCTGAAATCGAATTAATCCGTCAGCGAATGGAAAAATTAGGCGCCAAAATTGTGCTCGCTTCCCATTGGGGCGATGGCGGTAAGGGCGCGGCTGAGTTAGCCAAGATTGTGGTTGATTTATGCGAGTCGACCGACAAGAAAATGCAGTTTGTATATGAAGATAGCGATAGCTTGTGGGACAAGATCAATAAGATTGCCAAGAAGGTTTATCGTGCGAGTGATGTTACTGCAGACTCTAAAGTGCGCGCCCAGATTCAAACTCTGCAAGATGAGGGTTACGGGCACTATCCAGTGTGCGTTGCCAAAACCCAGAGTTCTTTTTCAACCGATCCTAAATTACGTGGCGCTCCTGAGAATCATGTGATATCGATTCGGGAAATTCGCTTGGCAGCGGGCGCAGAGTTTGTGGTGATGGTCTGTGGCGACATTATGACGATGCCTGGTCTGCCAAAAGTACCTTCAGCAGAAAAAATTGATTACATTAATGGTAACGTCGTAGGACTTTTTTAACAGTATATAAATTACTCAAGGAGTAGATAATGGCCCGCAACTCAAATCAATGGTATGAAACCCCCGCGTTTCCTAATTCCCATTTTGTGGATAGTCGAATTTACAACGATGAATCTCTATTTAAAGAAGAGCAAGAGAAAATCTTTAATAAGAGTTGGATCATTGCTTGCCATGAAAGTGAGTTGCCCGGCGCCTATGACTACCGCACGTTTTCCCATCCCGGTGGTGCGCCACTGATCGTGGTGAAAGGCGAGGATCTGAAGATCCGCACTTTTTATAATATTTGCCCACACCGTGGTAACACGCTGTTGTACGATCCAGTCGGCAATGCTAAGCGCATTACCTGCATTTTTCATGCATGGATGTTTGACACCAAGGGTGAGTGTTTAGAAATTTCACGCGGTAAACAAGGCTATCAAGATCGATATGGTTGCGATAAAGCGGGCTTACGCGAAGTCAAAACTGAGGTGGGTTACGGTGGTTTTGTTTGGGTCAACGTCGATGACAATTGCATGTCCTTAAAAGACTACATTGGCGATTCAATGGGTATGCTAGAAGAGCAGTTGTCGATGCCTTTAGAAGTATTCCATTATCACAAAGCGGTTGTCGACACCAACTACAAACTTTGGCACGATACCAATAGCGAGTTTTATCACGACTATATGCACTACTTTAATCGTGCCACTGGCATGATGCAGCCTGGTTATTTTGATCGTAAATATACCGGCTATCCGAATGGTCACGCCTCGGTGGGATCGATGGAAATTAAATACGATGCGTATGAGGGTAGTAAGGCTCGCGCTGTAGGTTGGCCTGGATTAGCGCCTGGAGGTTGGGTATTAATTGATATTTTCCCAGGCATGACTTTTAATTTAAGAACGTCAGTATTAAGAATGGATACCGCTATTCCGCTAGGCCCTAATAAATTAGTGATCGAATTTCGTGGGCTGGGATTGAAGAGCGATACACCTGAAGAGCGTGCTGAGCGAATTCGCGACCATAACTTTATCTGGGGTCCTTTTGGCCGTAATTTGCATGAAGATTTATTGGGCGTGCACGGTCAGGGCAGAGCGATGGCCAAACAAGCGGATAGCAAATGGGTGATCCACGGCCGTGAAGAGAATTCAACGATTCATGATGAAGTGGGTATGCGCCATTTTTATTCTGAATGGAGCAAAAAGATGAATCGGCCTGCTTTTGATCCGTTTGGTGATAACAAGCTCTCCAATAACCTCTCGAAAATTACTGAAGCCGCTTAATTTAAAAAAATTTAACAATAACAGGGTAAAAATGGATAGTAGAGAGATTGCTTGCGATGTGATTTACAGCAGCCTATTGGCACTCGACGATAAAAACTTTAACGGTTTTCTTGGTTTGTGCCACCCCGAATTTCATTACAAAATTGGCGCTTACAGCCCCGAAATTCGTAAGCAAATGATCTGGCTGGAGGAAGATCACGACAGTATGAAGCGGCTCTTTGATAGTTTGCCTAAGCACAACAGTGATCATTCAACCTTAGCGCGCATGGGCAGTATTTATAGTGCCCATAAGCAAAGTAACGGTGACTGGAAAGCCGTTACTTTCTTGCAGGTTTTTAAAACCAATTTAGATGGCGGTGCTACCGAATTATTTGCGGTCGGTAAGATGCACGACACGTTACGCTTAGATCAAGATCAACTAAAAATATTGGATCGTGAAATTAAATTAGAAACCAGAATGTTTGGTTTTGGCCACCATATTCCGTTCTAATTTTTTCTATTCATACCCTTTTATTGCTCACCTTGGCATCCTATGAAAATTGATATTGTGGGCTCGGATGCAACGCTGAGTTTTAACTCGGACGCTGGCGCGCGCATCTTATACGAAGGCCTTGAATCGATTCCTTCCTTGCCTTATGAGTGCGCTACGGGGACTTGTGGGTCCTGTAAGGCTAAACGTATATCGGGCGACTTTGCTTGGGTTTGGCCAGATGCGCCAGCGCGCAAGGATTTAAAAACTGCGGATGATTTCCTGTTATGCCAATGCGAAGCAACCAGCGATCTAAAAGCCGAGGTCAGGGCGAAGTTGAATGCGCCCCAAGCCGTTAATTTATGCGCTAATTGGTACGATGCGCAGATTATTGCGAGTGAGAATGTAGCCCCTGGCGTGATGTGTTTTTCTGTAAAGCTAGGGCAGACCACTTCGTTTGTTCCTGGTCAATTTATGGTGCTTGAATTTGAAGGCATTGTTGGCGGCAGAGCTTGGTCAATGACCAATTTTGCTGAAAAAACCGATGTTTTGGATTTTGTGATTAAAAAGAAACCCGACGGCGCTTTATCGGATTTTATATTCGCACAGCAGTCCGTGATTGGTTTAAAAGCCCGTGTTTTTGGGCCTCTCGGCAGAGCGGTTTATCAACAAGCCTTGAATAAAGATATTCTGTGCATTGCAGGCGGGAGTGGGGTGGCTGGAATGATGTCGATTTTGTCGGCCTTTGTTCATTTCGAATCCTTCAAGAAGAACAAAGCCAATTTATTTTTCGGTGTTCGTACCACAGCCGATGCATTTTTTCTGAAAGAACTGTCGGAGTTAGTGGTTCAGGCTGCTGGCGCTATGCGCGTTGTGATTGCTTTGTCGGATGCACCTGCAACCCCTGAATTGATTGCCCAGTACCCGCATTTACAATTTGGACAGGGCTTTGTTCATGATGTTGCAATTCAACATATGGATGGCCAATTTACACCGAATACACGAGCATTTTTGGCGGGACCACCGCCCTGCGTGAATTCAGCGATGCGTACCTTGCTAATGCAGGCTAAATTACCCGCCACTGAAATTCTGTATGATAAATTCAATTAATTTCATTTCCCTTTTCTTTTTTTAAACTTATTTCACTTTTCTATTTCCCATGTCTTCCATTTTTCTGTGTAAAAAAGCCGATATTCCCGCCAATGGTTTTAAAGTTTTTGAGGTCGCGAATGGCAAGGTTTTAGTTGCTAATTCCGAGGGTGCACTCTATGCCTATGACGGCACTTGCCCCCATCAAGAAGTTTGTCTTTCTGAAGGTATGTATGACGGTAGGGTCTTTACTTGTCATCAGCATCTTTGGCAGTGGGACATCACCACCGGAGAACCCCAAGGTCTTGCCGAAGGTCCCTTAGTGGGCAAGGAGATTCAGGAGATTTCCGAAGAGGTGCATTTGATTCAGAAAGACTAAGGGATAGTCCTTAGTACTTAGTTCTAGACAAGACATGAATAGGTGTTTATAAACTTATTTATAGAAGTTTAATTAAGAAAATATCCAATTAATTGGAGAAATTTAGGAGGCCATAATGTTTTCTAGCATGAATCAGACTTTATCTAAAGTCTTAGCGGTAGTTGCTGTTTCTCTATTTGGCGTAGGCATGGCGCAAGCGCAAGGAGCCGATTATGGCAAACCTGGTTCGCCGATTAATTTAGTAGTGGGCTATCAACCTTATTACACAGAATCGTGGTCGGGTGTGATCATGCGCGGTAAAAAGTTTTATGAAAAATATTTACCCAAAGGTTCGAAAGTCGATTTTGAAATCGGTTTACAAGGCGCGATTATTGTTAACAATATGTTAGCCGGTAAACAGCAAATTGGTTATATGGGCGATATGCCTGCGATTGTTTCCACCACCAAATCTGAAGTGGCCGATATTCGCTTAATCGGGGTTTTGGGTATTAGTAATGATATGTGTAACGTGTTCTTAAGTAGCGTAGACGCACCTGCTTTTAAAACACCTAAAGATGCTCTGAAATGGATGAATGGTAAAAATATCGCTTCTCCAAAAGGCGCTTGTTCAGATCGCTTTGTTCAAGAGACCTTTACGAAAGAGGGCATTAAACCTGAAAACTATTTAAATCAAAATATTGAAGTAATTACGAGTAATTTCAGAGCGAAAAAAATTGACGCAGCCGCTATTTGGGAGCCAACTGCTACTCGCTTAGTTGAAGAGGGCCTTGCAAAACGCGTTGCTTCGGGTTATTCGGTAGGCGTGAGCGATGGTGCATTTTTAGCGATGCGGGCTGACTTAATTAAAGCCAGACCTGATGTTGCACAAGCTTGGATGAATGCTGAATTGGATGCTCAATTATTCTTGGCTGATCCTAAAAATGCTAAAGAAATTATTGATATTGCGATGTCGGTAACCACTGGCTTTACACGCGCCTCGATTTCGAGAGCCTTGTATGGCCAAAGTGCTGACCAAAATGGTAGCTTGGTTCGCTTTACCTTGCCCTTTACTTTCACTCCTGATGCTAAAAAATTGCTGACAACAGCAACCACCTTCTTAAAAGACATGAAGTCAATTAATGTGGCCGAATTAAGAAGCGATGCTTTGGTTACTGAGTTTGCTGACAATGCATTAAAGGCGCGCAATCTTAAGGCGCCAGTTGGAAGCGTCCCTGTGATCAATCCTCCGCCGAATTAAACTGAGTGAGCCCCCTTTCAACAGGGGGTTTTTTTCAATCCCTTATTTATCAAATGATTTTTACTATTACACCTGAATTGCTTTATATTGGCTGTACCCCTTCAATATTGGAATTTTAAATTGGCCACTCCTGCTTCATTAACAGTTCAAATGCGTGAAATTCCGATTTTGCGGGCATTTTTCACGCCACGTTTATATCTGATGTTTATTGGTTTTGCTTTGTTTTTGGCGTTCTGGCATTTGGCCGTGGACGTGTGGAAATTACCCCGATTTTCACAAATGCCAGGATTGAAGACGGTGGTCACCGAATGGATTAACCCGAGTCCAGTTTATGGCATTTCGATCTACGAACCTGAGTATTACAAGCATATTCTGGCTAGTTGCTTGCGGGTTTTTGTGGCCTTTGCTTTGGCCACGGTGCTGGGTGTGCCGTTGGGTTTATTTTTAGGCTGGTCTAAAAAATTCAGAGAATATGTTTTTCCTGTATTTGAAATGTTACGGCCGATTCCCATTTTGGCTTGGGTGCCATTGGCCATCATTATGTTTACTGGCTTAGAGACGCCGGTTATTTTCTTGGCCTTTTTGGCCTCCTTTTTTGTGACATCGCTCAACACCATGTTAGGGGTTGAGTCTATCGATGAGTCCTATTTCAGGGCGGCCCAATGTTTGGGAGCCAATAATCGACAGGTATTTACCAATGTGGTGATTCCGGGAGCAACCCCCTTTATCTTTACTGGCTTGCAGATCTCGATTGGTGTTTGTTGGTTCTCATTGGTTGCGGCCGAAATGGTCTCAGGCCAATTTGGACTGGGTTACATCATTAATACGTCATACACCAACGTTCGCTACCCCACCATCATTATTGGCATGATTACTTTGGGTGCAGTGGGTTATTCAACCAGCGCGCTTGTTCGTATGGTTGGAAATCATTTAATGAAGTGGCGCATGCGCGAGCTTGCTCTTGGCGGCAATTAATTTTTTTTACTGATTCTAAAAATGTCTATTCAAACACGCGGTCAAATATCCATCAATGATGTAGTCAAGGTCTATGATCCTGAGGGCGCAGCGGTGATGGCGGTAGACCACTGCTCTCTAGAAATCGCTGCTGGCGAAATTTGTATGATCGTAGGACCATCGGGTTGTGGCAAAACGACTTTATTAAATGCGATTGCTGGTTTTCATAGTATTGATAGTGGCAGTATCACCATGGACGGTCAGTTATTATGCGGACCCGGCAAACCCAAGGCGACTCCTGGATCCGATCGCATTGTAGTTTTTCAAAATGGCGCTTTATTTCCCTGGAAAAATGTACTCGATAATGTGATGTTTGGCCCAGTGATGACGGGTAGCATGCCGATCAAGGAGGCGAAAGAAAAAGCCTTGTCGATGATGGCCGATGCAGGTTTATCGGGAACTGAAAATAATTTTCCTGGTGAGCTCTCTTCGGGTGTGAGACGTCGCGTTGAAATCGTGCGGGCTCTGATGAATGATCCGAGTGTTTTGCTTTTAGATGAACCGTATCGCGCTTTAGATTCTCTAACCAAATCGGTAATGCACGAAGCCTTATTGGATATTTATTACAAAAATAAAGTCACCATCTTCTTTATTACTCACGACTTACAAGAAGCATTATTTTTAGGTAATAAGGTAGCAATTATGACGAGCAGACCCTGTAAGCCTAAGAAAGTACTCACAGTCGATATTCCCTATCCTAGAAGTTATAGCGTGGTTACAGATAAACGCTTTAGAGATTTGATGGAAGAAACCAGCGAAGCAGTCCATGAAGAAGCTAAAAAGTCCTTTGCGGCTGGCGAGAAAGAGGGCTAATCCATGATCCGTTCATTACAAAATTTCTTATTTAATCAGTCGTCTCGGCGCGGCGTGGTTGCAATCATTGTTTTTCTGATTTTTTGGGAAATCTGCTCACGTTCGGCTGGATGGTTTGGAGTTCAAGTGCCCTGGATTGGAAAAATTCCAGCCCCATCTAGTGTTTTATCCGCATGGATCCCGATGCTATCGGATCCTGGCTATTGGATGAGCTGGTATTTAAGTAGCAAACGCGTTTTTACTGGTTTTATAGCGGCGATGATCATTGGTATTCCGTTTGGCTTAATGTTGGCGATTAATCGCACCGCCTATGGCGTGATGTTTCCCACTTTTGAAGTGTTGCGGCCAATTCCACCCTTGGCATGGGTACCGGCATCCATCATCTTTTGGCCCACCGCTGAAATGTCGATTTCGTTCGTCACCTTTTTAGGCGCGTTTTATACGATTGTGATTAACGTATTAGGCGGCGCACAATCGATTGACCAACGCTTTTTCCAAGCGGCGCGCTCCATGGGATCATCCCAGTTCGATATTTTTAAACGAATCGTCTTGCCTGGCACCGTGCCATCGATCGCCGTTGGCGCTGCAGTAGGCATGGGGATTACGTGGGAAGTGGTAGTGGCTGCTGAAATGATTTCGGGCGGTGGCGGTTCAGGCGGAGGAGGGGGCGGTGGTCTGGGCTTCTTTATTTGGAATTCCTACCTTGGCGGCTCTTATCAGTTAATTGTGGTCGGCATGATTTCGATTGGAATCGCGGGTTATATCTCGAGCTCGATTATTCGCAAAATAGGCGAGTATTACACCCCTTGGACCCGCAGATAATTAAATTGATATTAAAAAATGACTAATCAAACTATTCCAACAGCCAGCGGCGAAATTGTTATTCAGTCGGTTAATAAATCATACGGTTACGGCAAAGATCTTAAAGAGGTAGTCAAAGATTGTTCTTTAACGATAGAAGCCGGTAAGTTATCAGTCATGATTGGTCCATCGGGATGCGGTAAAAGTACCCTGATTCGACTTTTAGCTGGCTTTGAAAAGCCCACTTCAGGCAACATCACGATTAATGGCAAGCCGATCACAGGTCCCAATAAAGACCGTTTGGTGGTTTTTCAGGAGAGCGCTTTATTTCCTTGGATGACTACCGAGGAAAATATTTTGTATGGCCCCAAAGCGCGTGGCGAATTAAATCAAAAAAGCAAAGATTTAGCCGCGTTCTTAATTGATAAGGTTGGCCTCAATCAATTTAAGAGTAAATTCCCCAATCAGTTATCGGGCGGGATGCAACGGCGCGCTGAATTGGCGCGCGCTTTAATTAATCAACCCGAAGTGATGATTCTGGATGAGCCATTTCGCGGTTTGGATGAAATGAGCAAAGAATTAATGTGGGAGTACTACGCCAATTTATACGAAGAAAATAGGTTAACTAATTTCTTCGTTACTACCGATATTGACGAGGCTATCTTTTTAGCCGATCGTCTTATCATCATGACGAATATACCCACTCAGGTTGCCGAAATTATTGAGGTGAATATTCCAAGACCAAGAAGGTTGTCTGCATTATTTGAGTCGGATGAGGCCAATGATATTAAGATGCGTGCTTTAAAAATATTGCATCAAGAAGCCATGAAGTCATTTAAGAGTGGCAGTAAGGCCGCGGCTGATTTTATTGATGCATATTCGAAGCGGGCTACTAACGAATAAAGCGGGCGCCCATGTGGAATGACATCGTTGCCACTGTATTAACGCGGGAGAATGTCATCGTTTTGGCGGTGTTAGGCGGGCTGTTTTCAATACCGCCGACCTTTTTTAAGGCAAAAATGAATGCGGTTTGGATCTTACGTTTAGGTCAAGTGAGTTATGTTTTTATGGGATTAAGTATGTTGGTATTTGTTTTTACGGGCTTACTAACTTAATTTTGTTATTGCTGTTTTAATTGCTGTTTTTTATTTGAGGAGATTTAAAAATGTCGGATACCCCAGTCAAAAGAAAGAAGATGACCATTCCCCAGTTGGTGGAGAAAAAGAAGAAGAAAGAACCGATCGTACAGCTGGCCGTATATGACTATGAAAATGCCATTATTGCTGACCGTTTAGGCATTGATATTCTCTGCGTAAGCGACACTGGTGGTATGGTGTTGTTCGGTCACGAGTCGACCACCTCTGTTTCCTTTGAGGAAGTGATGTTTATGGCTCAAGCGGTGAAGCGTGGTTCGCAATACGGCTTACGCATGGTCGATATGCCTTACATGAGCTTCCATCTTTCTGAGCAACAAGCGGTTGATAACGCTGCTCAGTATGTTGCTAAGGCTGGCGCTGAAGTGATGAAATGCGAAGGCAATATCCATCATGCCCGTTATATTGAGGCGATTGTGAAAGCGGGTATTCCAGTTCAGGGACACATTGGGATTTGTCCGATGAGAATGCCGCAGTTGGGCGGTTTTGTGGCTCAAGGTAAAACAGCACAGCGCGCTAAAGAATTGGTAGAAGATGCGCAAGCATTCGTAGACGCAGGTTGTTTCTCTATCATGACTGAGGTTTGCACATCCGAAGTGAGCGAGTATTTGGCCGAAACCTTATCTGTACCCGTGATTAGCTTGGGTTCGGGCAATACTTCAGACGGCGTCCATATTATTGGTTCCGATTTGTTCCATTTGTATGAGAAGCATGTTCCCCGTCACTCGAAGATTTATTGTGACCTCGTTCCTATTTTGGAAAAGGGCTACACGGAATACATGAGCGATGTAAAAAATCGCGTTTATCCAGGCAAAGAGCACACTGTATTTATGGCTCCCGAAGAATTGGATAAGTTTAAGAAGATGGTGGGCTGGACAAAATAATCAGCACGAGTAAAAAAGGGATGCGTAGCATCCCTTTTTTTATGGATGCGATTCGAGAGATAGGTTAGTCAACTGAACTCCTTTTTTCTGGCGGGTACTGCGATTGTGGCAGGAACCTTTATTGGTTCGGTAGGGGTTGGTGGGGTTTTATTAATTCCTGCACTGATGGTGTTTGCTGGCCTGAATATTCATGAGGCGAGTGCGACTGCTTTATTTACCTTTTTTTTCACGGGCTTATTAGCCACGTATTTGTTTAAGAGGCGCGGCTCGATTAATTGGCGCATGTCGGCGATTGTCGGACTAGGTGCATTGTTTACGAGTTATTTGGGAGCTTGGCTCAATAGCCTCACTCACGATGCCATTCTCAGCACGATTATTGGCGCATTGGTGGTGCTGGCGGGGGTTTGGGCCTTACGAACCCAATCAAACCACTCGAAAACGAATTTAGCGGCATCGGGAGTCGAAGATCAAAAGCGCTTTATAGCCTTGCTGTGCGTTGGTGTCGTGGCAGGATTTGGCTCGGGTTTATCGGGCGCTGGCGGACCCCTATTTTCAGTACCGCTGATGTTAGCTTTGAAATTTAATCCTTTGCTCAGTATTGGCGTAGCGCAAATTTTGCAAATTGTGGCGGCTAGTTCGGGTTCCATCGCTAATTTTCAACATCAATTGATTCGAATCGATGTGGTTCTATTTATTTTAATTTTTGAGTTAATTGGCATTGCGATTGGCGTAGTAATTGCCCATCGCGCCAATTTAAATGCGCTCAGAAAAGCCGCTGCCTGGTTATGCATTGTGGTGGGTGTGTATATGGTAATTAAACTTTTATAACGGGATTCATGCTTTGCCTACTCTAGAAAGTTATTTTCTGATTCAAAAAACACCCTTTTTACAAATGGAGAATCTGGTCGTGCCAAGCCGCTTTACGACTACCGAAAGCGAGTATTGGGCGGTTCGCCAAGGGGTTGGTATCTTTGATTTTTCCTTTATGCGCTGTCTTGAAATTAGTGGCGCCGAAGCAGGACTTTTGATTGATCAGATTCAATGTCGCCCCAGAGCCGAATTAAAACAAAATCGTATTTTTTACACCATGGTGGTTAATCCAGAAGGGCTGATTTTGCTGGACGCCACTTTATGGCGTCTCGCCGATGATCGCTATTGGTTAACGACGGGCAAATCGGTACTGGACTATATTCAGAGTTCGGCTAAATCATTTTCGAATGTCGTAGTTCGCGATATTTCAGATCAATTTCAGACGATTGCTGTGCAGGGCCCGCACTCTAAAAAAGCCTTGCAAGGCGCTTTTGGTTTAATGCCCGAGGATTTACCCGATTATTTTGGTTTCAAGCAAGTAAGCTGCTTAAGCAACATCATCACCGTGGCGCGTTTAGGGTATACCGGTGAACTGGGTTACGAGTTATTTGTTCCCAAATTTCAGGCGGTTCAAATCTGGGAATTATTAAAAAATAATCCCTTAGTGCCCGCTAAAGAATGTGGATTTTTAGCGGCCGATCAGTTGCGTATCGAAGCAGGATTTATTCTTTTCGTAAATGAGCTGCAGCAAGCGAGGCGTTTTTCTGAGTTGGGTTATGAGCGCTTTATTGGAAGAGACGATATCGATCCCAAGCACGATTTTGTCTTGGTTGGTTTGTTGTTTCAGGATCAGTCTTCCACTTATGGCAGCGGCCCCAATCAAGTATTACGTAAAGATGATTTGGTCCAGGTGACGAGCAGGGCTCATAGCCCTCGCTTGCATTGTGATGTGGGTCTCGGGTTCATTCATCGCAGTCAGTTTGTCGATGGAAAAAAGGCCCTAACGGAGATGTTAGAGCCTGTGACGATCAAAAAATTACCTCTCTATCGTCACGATAGAGAGGGTTGATCGAATGATTAGTCGCTTATTTTTGGCTTACTGAGATAGGTTGGCAATCCGACATGCAACGCTTAGCATTGGTATCGGGTCGGTCGTCTCGATAAAAATTACCGCGATTGGGCATTTTCAGTTCAGTGAGCGTTTTGCTGTTAACCACTGTATTGGCGTCCATCAAGCCATTTAAGTTGTAGAGGTAACCCGTTACTGCATAGGTCTCATCATTGGTGAGTGACTGAGGCTCATTCATCGGCATGGCGCGACGCACATAGTCAAACAAAATCGGTGCGTAGGGGTACATGCTTCCTGGAGTTAGCACTCTGGGGTTTTTGTCCATCGATCCGATACCGCCAACCATGGTGCCAAAAACCGGACCACCCTTAGCATCTGCACCGTGGCAGGACTGGCATTTGGCCTCATAAATCGCTTTGCCTTGAGCAATCGTGCCAGAACCGGGTGGCATGTTGAGTCCATCGGGTGTGCGAACATCAATATTCCACAAGACTAGATTTTGTTCGCTAATGGGCTTGCCAAACTTAGGCGTTAGGGACGGATCAACCGAAGCCTGTTTCGATTGATTAGCGCAAGCGCCGATGAGTGATAGAGCTGCCAGCGCAGCAAGAGTTTTAGCCAATTGCATTTGTAACCTCCCCAGCAGGATTAACAGCCCATGGAAATACTGCATTATTGTGTTGAACAAAGCCCACAATCGCGCGTACTTTTTTAATATCATCGACGGTCGGTTGAACGTAACCAGTCGAATCAACGGTTCGGGATGCCATTTTCATCGGCGACCCATCCCATTTAAATTCGTAGCGGAAGCGGGTTAAACATTGATCCATCACGGGCTCTTCAAGACGGGCTTCGCGCCATGTCTTTCCTCCGTCCAGCGTAATATCAACCCCACGAATTTTGCCGTTACCCGACCAAGCAAAACCTTGAACTTGAACCACGCCAGGGCGTATCGTCATGCCTCCCGAAGGGCTGGTGATGACCGATTTGGCTTCCATCTCCATACTGAATTGGCGCCACTTGCCATCGGGCATCGGGTCGGTATAGCGTGCGGTTTCGCTGCGTAAATGCCATGGCTCGGTACCGAGCTTTAAGCGACGCAACCATTTGACGCTAGTATTGCCTTCCCAGCCTGGGGTAAACATTCTTAAGGGGTAGCCATTTTCAGGGCGAAGCATTTCGCCATTCGAGGCATAAACCAATAAGGAATCATTTAATAGTTTGTCGATGGGAATACTGCGGGCATGGGCTGAGCCATCGGCACCTTCTGCCAGCCCCCATTTTGCTTCTTTGAGAACACCCGCTTCTTCGAGTAAAGTAGAAACTGGTACACCAGTCCATTGAGCGCAAGAGAGTAGGCCATGGGTTTGTTGTACGGTCTTTGATTTAGGCGCTAACCAATCGGTTAAGCCATTACCCGAGCACTCCATAAAATGAAATTTAGTCACCGATGGGTACTTCACAATATCGGCCATACTAAATTCAAGCGGTTGGCGTACCAATCCATGAATTACAAACTTATGTACGTCAGGATTGATATCGGGTATGCCGTTGTGATGCCTTTCAAAAATTAAGCCATTGGGGGTCATGGTGCCCAGTTGGCTTGCCAGCGGCGTCATGCTCCAATCAGAAAAGTTTTGGCGATTGACAAACACATCGGTGCGACGACGCTTGACTTTACTCTCGTATTTGGAGGGCATGCCATAGTCTTCGGGGGGAATTGGCCGCCCCATAGTTTTGTTCGACTCTGGAATCGGTAAATTCTGGGCTAGGGCGCTTTTCGCACCCAGACCCATTGCGCCAGCCGCTCCTGCATAGGCTAAAGTTTGACCTAGTAACGCCCGTCGTTTTGGGTTGTGTGAAATGGAGGAGTTAGCGGATAACTCCTTCTCAGAGGCGCTTACTAAACTCTGAGACAGCTTAAGTTTGTCTTGATTATTCATGCCTTACCTTTCTCTTAGATGCTCGATTTATTGTTGATCTTCCGATAAACGAAGTCAACTGTTTTGGCATCAATCGAGATAGTGATTTACCCTAATTCATCTGATCTGATGGTCTGCTCAGCGGCGCTTGATGAATCACAAATCCTTGTAAATGAAGGGCCTTCAACCCTTTTATTGCAGTGCACCTAATTTTTTGCTGCCTACTTGTTTTGATTATTTATTCCATGATTAAAAAAACCCTGTACTATATTGTTAGGATTATCATCTGATAAATTGATCTGATTGATTGAGATTCTGGATTTGGTTTTGATCTGATCTGCATTACTATTCATTTTTACTTATTAAGGAGATTTCAATGGCTGGCCGTAATTTTGTGTTTGTACCAGGACCGAGTAATGTGCCCGATCGAATTATTCGTTCCATGGCCGTGCAAATGGAAGACCATCGCTCGCCCAAATTTCCGAAGTTGATTAAAGAAATTATTCCTGGATTAAAAAAACTCTATCGCACCGAACACGGTACCCCCTTTATTTTTCCTTCGTCGGGTACGGGTTGTTGGGAAGCCGCGATTACCAATACCTTGAGTCCTGGTGATAAGGTACTAGCATCCAATTTTGGTCAGTTTAGTTATTTGTGGATTGATATGTGCCAGCGTTTTGGTTTGGATGTGCAGGGCTTAGACGTCGAGTGGGGTACAGGTATTCCGATCGAGCAATATGCGGACATTTTACGTAAAGATACGGGGCATCAAATTAAAGCGGTATTGGCCTGTCAAAACGAAACTGCTACGGGCGTTGCTTCGGATGTGGCAGCAGTTCGTAAAGCCTTAGACGATGCCAAGCATCCTGCCTTATTGTTTGTCGATTGCGTTTCTTCCTTAGGGTCGATCGAATTTCGTTTCGATGACTGGGGAGTCGATATGGCCGTTTCTGGTTCGCAAAAGGGCTTGATGTTGCCTCCTGGTTTGGGCATTTTATGTGCCAGTCCGAAAGCCCTTGCTTTACAAAGTACAGCGAAGTTACCGCGCTGTTATTTTGATTTGAAAGACATGTTGGCTACGAATCCGAGCGGTTATTTTCCCTATACCCCAGCAATCCCATTGATGTATGGTTTGATTGAGTCTTTAAAGATGATCGAGGAAGAGGGCTTAGATAACATCATTGCGCGCCACCATTATTTAGCAGCGGGTGCGCGTGCTGCGGCAATCGAAGGTTGGGGGTTAAAGCTTTGCGCTAAAGAGCCAAAGTGGTATTCCGATACGATTACGGCCGTGATGGTTCCCGAAGGGTTTAATGGCGCCGATGTCATAGCGCAAGCGTATAAGCGTTACAACGTTTCTCTGGGTGCAGGCTTATCGAAAGTCGCTGGAAAATTATTTCGCTTAGGGCATTTAGGCGATATGAACGAGGTGCATTTGTCGGCAGGAATTATGGGTGCTGAAATGGCGATGTTGGATTGCGGTATTAAAGTCAAACCCGGTAGCGGTCTTGCAGCTGCTAGCGAGTATTGGCGTAAAAATCCACAGCCTTCAGGATTAGCGATTCGATAAGTTTATTTGCGAAGTAATCCCCGAAGTAATCCCCGAAGTAATCCCTTAAGCACGTTTTTTGAGGGATTAAAAAAGGCTTTCTATATTAGAAAGCCTTAAAAAAATAATTCACTGCATGCTTTTTGAGTTAGCAGTGAACGGATCTATTTTTTTAATGCATTTTCTCAGCAGCCTCGAGCGTATTCATGAGTAGCATGGTGATGGTCATCGGGCCAACGCCTCCAGGGACAGGAGTAATGCTGTGCGCTACTTTTTTTGCCGACTCAAAATCAACGTCGCCGCAGAGCTTGCCATCGGGCAGTCGGTTAATGCCGACATCAATCACAACTGCTCCTGGTTTGATCATGTCGCCCGTAATCATTTTAGGTCTACCCGTGGCGACCACCAAAATGTCAGCATTTTTAGTATGAGAGGGTAAATCGCGGGTTTTGCTATTGCATACCGTTACGGTTGCGCCTGCTTTTAGAAGTAGCATGGCCATCGGTTTTCCAACAATATTGGATGCACCCACTACGACGGCATTGGCACCTTTCACAGGAAAATCAATACTTTCAAGCATTTTCATGCAGCCGTATGGGGTGCAGGGAATAAATTCGGGTTCGCCCACCATCAATGCCCCTGCATTGGCAACGTGAAAACCATCGACATCTTTTTCAGGGGCAATGGTTTCTAAAACTCGCTTCGCATCAATATGTTTGGGTAGGGGGAGTTGGACCAAAATGCCATTCATCGAATCATCGTGATTCAATTGCTTGATGCGATCTAATAAAGCCTCTTCTTGGAGGGTGTCTGGATAGCGCTCGAGAATCGAATGAAATCCAACGTCTTCGCAGGCCTTCACTTTGTTTCTGACATACACTTGGCTAGCTGGGTCTTCACCAACAATAATCACCGCCAAGCCCGGCCGAACGCCATTTTTTTTGGTAATCTGGGCTGTTCTTTGGCTAATTTCTTCGCGCAGTTGTTTTGACAAAATAATTCCGTCAATGATTGCAGCTTCCATTCATGATCTCCGTTATTAATCGCTAGTTTTCTTAAATATCAAACGCTAAATTAGTCTAGCATATATTTATCAAATGATCAATTTGAGAATTCGGTAGACTAGTCAAACGCATGAATAAAAATTTATGGCTGCTTGCTCTTGCCCAGGGCTTTTACCTTACCAATAACATCACTTTTATTGCGATTAATGGTTTAGTGGGTTTGTCGCTGGCCCCGATGTCCTGGTTGGCGACTTTGCCGGTGATGGGTTACGTTCTGGGTAGCGCTTTATCGACCACGCTGGTGGCTCAGGTGCAAAAGCGGGTAGGTAGGCAAGGCTCATTTCAGATTGCTTTGGTGATCTCCTTTATTGCATCTCTAACCTGCGCTTATGCTGCAACGCATCAGCACTTTTGGTTATTAAATGTCGGAACCCTGATTGCCGGCTTTTATAACGCCAATGCTCAACTCTATCGTTTTGCTGCCGCTGAATTAGCTCAAAAAACCGCTAAAGAAAAAGCGATCTCGTGGGTTTTAGCAGGAGGTTTGCTAGGCGCAGTGGCAGGGCCCAATATGGCTAACCATACGCAATTTTGGTTTGAGCAAGCGTTTGTGGGCGCTTATATTTCGCTGGCGATTATTTCTATTTTTGGTTTACTGGCGATTAGTTGGATTGATTTTCCAAAAAGGGCAGAACAAGAAATTCAAGCGGCTGGTCGACCTTTGGCAGAAATTATGCGTCAACCGTTATTTATTATTTGTACTGCCACGGCCGCATTAAGTTATGGCGTGATGAATTTACTGATGGCGGGAACGCCTTTGGCGATGGATATTTGTAAATTACCGTTTGAGAAAACCGCAATTGTGCTCGAATGGCATGTGATCGGGATGTTTGCTCCTGGCTTTTTTACTGGTAATTTAATTCAGCGTTTTGGCATTTTATTGATCATGCGCTTAGGCGTAGTGATTTACGCCATTGCGATTGCTATCGCTTTATCGGGCGAAACCTTTAGCCATTTTTTAATTGCACTCTTTTTATTGGGCGTGGGCTGGAACTTTTTATTTACGAGCAGTACCACCTTGGCATTGAAGGCGTATCGACCTGAAGAGCGCGATAAAGCGCAAGGCGCAATTAATTTCTTCGTATTTTCGTTTACCGCGGTGTCATCCTTTAGTTCGGGATTATTAATTACCTCGCAAGGATGGTATATGTTGGGTTGGGGTTCGATTGCACCCCTGATTTTGATTATGTTGGCATTAGTGTGGCTGAGTTCAAAAAAGGAATGGACGCTGAGCGCCTAGAATTTCTTTAATTTGATTTTTAGCTCATGATGCCAATTTGCCAAGGCACAAATTCATGATCACCCAAACCCAATTCTTCGCTCTTGGATTTTTCGCCTGAGGCAATGCGCAAGAATAATTCAAATATCTTTTGACCCATTTCTTGGACGGAGATGGTGCCATCGAGGATTTCTCCGCAATTGATATCCATATCTTCGGTGAGCCGTTGATACATCGGGGTGTTGGTGGCTAATTTAATGCAAGGCGCGGGTTTGGATCCAAACATCGAGCCTCTCCCTGTGGTGAAGGCAATTAAATTGGCGCCACCGGCAATCTGACCCGTTGCTGATACCGGATCAAAACCAGGGGTATCCATAAAGACAAATCCCTTTGTGGTCACTGGTTCGGCGTAGCGATAGACTTCCATGAGTGGTCCCGTGCCACCTTTCATCGATGAACCTAATGATTTCTCAAAGATATTAGCCAAGCCACCCATTTGATTGCCTGGGCTGACCTTGCCATTAATTTGCACATCGCGGTTGACCGAGTATTCATCCTTCCACCAGCGAATTCGTTGAATTAGTTTTTCTCCTACTGCTTGGCTCACTGCGCGGCGCGTTAGGGTGTGTTCAACACCATAAATTTCAGGTGTCTCCGAGAGGATTCCAGTGCCGCCATGGCGCGCTAATATATCGACTGCTGCACCCAGAGCAGGGTTGGCGGTAATTGAAGAGAAGCCATCGGAGCCACCGCATTGCAAACCGACGCTGAGGTGACTGGCTGATACAGTAGTGCGGGTGTAACGGTTGGCGGCAGGCAGCAATGCCTCGACCGCTTTAATTCCAGCCTCAATAGTTTTGCGCGTTCCACCGGTTTCTTGCATGATGAAGGTATGCAAGCGTGAATCTGGGTTTAAGCCTTCTTGCTCCAATAGACCTTTTAATTGATTACGTTCGCAACCTAAGCCAATAATGAGAGCAGCAGCTATGTTAGGGTGGCGCGCATAGCCTGCCATGGTTCTGCGCAGTAATTGCATCGGTTCACCCGTCATTTCCATACCGCAGCCAATCGAATGTGCAAAAGCAACGACACCATCGATATTAGGATATGCAGCCAGTCTTTCGGGGGTGAAATATTCGGCAATTTTTTTCACGACTGTGGCAGAGCAGTTCACCGTTGAGAGGATGCCAATAAAATTACGCGTACCAACTTGCCCATTTTCACGAACAATGCCCTGAAAAGTAGCGCGCTCTGCTTCAGGGAGTAATTGCACGGCTTGATATTCACTGGCGTAAGCGTAATCGCGATCAAATTCCCGAAATTCCGTGTTATGGCTATGTACCATCGTGCCCGCTTCAATATTGGTATTAGCAAAACCCACAACCACGTTGTACTTAAGGATCGGTTCACTCTTTTGAATATTACGGGCAGCGATTTTATAACCCGCTGTTACTTGACTGCGGACATTAAAGTTTTCGCTTGGCACGGGTGTGCCAATTCCCACATCAATTCGAGCCACCACGACATTGTCTTTGGGGTGAAGGCGAATCACAGGGCCAATTAATTTTTTTTCAGAAATTTCGATCATGATGGATTAGGAATTTAAAAATGAAATCTTATTGAATGTTCAGGACATCAAAAGCAGCTTTGAGTCTTTTGGAATAGGAGTCGGTAGTTTCTTTAATTTCTTCTGGGCTCCAAGTTCGAAAACCTGCGCCAGCTTTCATCCCTGTTTTTCCTTCTGCCATGAGTTTGGCTAATTTAGGAGGCAGGGTAGTGATGTTTGATAGCGAGGGATAAATTTCTTTAGCGGCATTGGCCATACCATCCCAGCCTGAGATTTCTTTTTGTGTCATGGGGCCCACTGCAGCGTAACGAAAACCAAAACTGTAACGCACTGCGTCATCAATATCGGCTGGCGTGGCAATACCCGACTCGACTAGGGATAGTGCCTCGCGCATCAGAGCATGTTGAATGCGGTTGGCTAAAAACCCAGGGATATCTTTTTTGACTAAAACGGGTTTTTTATTGATTTGGCGATATAAATCACAAACCGTCTCTGCCATGAGCGGATCAGTTTTTTCGCCCAGCACAATTTCAACCAAGGGGACAACCTCGGCAGGCATAAAGTAATGTGCCCCCATCATGCGATTAGCGGACGGCAGACCTTCTGCTATTTTGCTAATCGGAAATCCCGAGCTATTACTTCCAATTGGAATTGACGGCGGAACCTGTCGATCTAGTAATCGAAATACCTCTTGCTTTAATACCATATTCTCGGCAACGGTTTCAATAATCCATTGGCAATCAGACCAGTCAGTCCACGTTTCAAATACACTAGTGATTTGTTTGGCGCGGATTACTGCGAGGTCCTGGCCTGAACTGATTGAAAAACCGATTTTGTGCGCAAGCAGTATGGCCTTATCGAGGCAGGCAGCCGATTTTTCTAAGCTTCGACCTAATATGGCGACGGGTACATTTTCTGCAATAAATCCAGCAGCAATTCCTGCGGCCATTGTGCCGGTTCCAATCACAGCAATTCGCTTCATGGCTTTCCTTATCTGTATTTTCAATTGATTATGCTTTAATTGGGGATTGTATAAAAGGAGATGCCTTCAATGACCATGTATAACCCATTTCAGCCGCTTGAGAAAATTAAGACTGAAGTGTTTATGTCAATGCCGGCGAAATTTAGAAAAAAATCACGTTCCAGTTGGTCCGATCCCAATCGTCAGAATGCGGAGGTCGAATGTTTTTTAGAGGGTCCTGCGTTTGATCGTGAGGGCAATTTATGGTTTGTTGACATTCCGTTTGGCCGCGTTTTTCGTATTACTCCTAAAGGTGATTGGGAATTAGTAACGCAATACGATGGTTGGCCTAATGGTCTGAAGTTTCACAAAGATGGTCGCGCCTTTATTTGCGATTACAAAATGGGTCTCTTAGCTTTAGATCCCAAAACGGGAAAGTTAGAGACTATTTTAGGTTCGATGTATAGCGAGGCGTTTAAAGGGCTAAATGATTTGCATTTTGCGGCTAATGGCGATTTGTATTTCACCGATCAAGGACAAACCGGAATCGCCGATCCTACCGGTAGAGTATTTCGGTTGCGGGCCAATGGGCAACTGGATCGTTTGGCTTTGAATGTACCGAGTCCCAATGGCATCACTTTGAATACTCAAGAGAAACATGTTTTTGTCGCTGCGACGCGTTCCCAACAAATTTGGCGTCTACCTTTAATGGCAGACGGCTCGGTATCGAAGACTGGAGTTGCAGTGCAGTTAACGGGAGGGGTTGCTGGTCCTGATGGGATTGAGATGGATTCTGAAAACGGTTTATTGGTGTGTCATCTGGGCGTTGGGATTTGGCGCTTTGATACTAATATGTTGCCAACCCATTTAATCTATTCTGAAAATCCCCATCATCACCATTTAGCCAATTTATGTTTTGGTGGCGATGGTAAAGATTTATACATCACCGAGTCTTTATCGGGTGATATTTTAAAAGCCCGCTTGCCTGTTGCTGGTAAAAAAATGTTTGGCCTTAGTTAATTGCATGGCGCAAACGAAATACCTAGCTGTTGCGGCTGCCGAGCATTTTATTAGTGTGAATTTAGCCGCGGCTGGAGTTCCAAGAAGTGATGCAACGCAAGTGGCGTATTGGATGGTTCAATCGGATTTAGTCGGCGCCGACGGACATGGTATTTTTCGTTTGCCTTCGTATATCAAGCGGATTAAAGCAGGCGGTGTTAATTTAACGCCTACTATTCGCGTCGAGCACGAACAAGGAGCTACTGCACTATTGCATGGCGATAACGCCCTAGGTCATTTAGTGATGGCGCGTGCGGTGGATCTGGCGATTCAAAAAGCAAGCGCACACAGCGTGTGTTGGATTGGCAGTCATTATGGCAATCATGCTGGCGCTGCTTCGGTCTATGTTCGAAAACTCGCTGAGGCTGGGTTCATTGGTATTTATATGGCGGTGGGCAATGCCAATCATATGGCCCCTTGGGGTGGAATTGATTTATTGCTCTCGACCAATCCACTCGCGATTGCGGTTCCCGCGGGGAATCGTCCGATCGTCTTACTCGATATGGCCACGACAGTCGCAGCGTATGGAAAAGTGAAGTTAGCCGCGCAACAGGGCGAGTCGATTCCCGAAGGTTGGATGATCGATCGCCTCGGAAATCCGATTACCGATCCCAAACGATCGGCCGAAGGTTCTTTAGTGCCGATTGGTGGTTACAAAGGCTATGGTTTAGCGTTAATGATTGGTTTGCTAGCGGGAGCATTAAACAATGCTGCAGTAGGTAAAGGTACGGTCGACTTTAATGCACACCACGATGCGGTTACCAATACGGGGCAAGTGATGATTGCAGTCGATCCTAAAGCGTTTGGCGATGAACAGCAATTTATCGAGCGAGTAATTCAGTTAGTCGATGATTTAAAAAATTCAAAGCGCTTGCCTGGAAATGATGAAATTCGGATTCCAGGTGAGGGTGCCGCTAAAAAAATGGCCGAGCGACTCGAACAGGGCATCCCCATTTCCCCAGAGCTCATGCAAGCTTTAAACCAATGCGCCCAAGAATGTGGCGTAACTACACTCAATTTATAAATTAAGACTAAGGTGATGCGATGCAAAATCAACCAATCCATTCATTAACGATTCGCAACGTATTTTTATTTTTACTGGCGATTTCTTTGTTTACTAGCTCTGCCTTTGCTGCCTATCCCGATAAACCAATCAAGATGATGATTGGTTATGCGCCCGGTAGCTCAACCGATATTGTCGGACGCATCATAGCCAATGATCTAAGCCTCGCCTTAAAACAGCCGATCATTGTCGAGAATCGCGGTGGCGCTGCTGGTAGTTTGGCAGCCGAGGCGGTGGCAAAAAGTAATCCAGATGGTTATACCGTGCTATTCGCCCAAAATGGCTTAGCAATTAATGTCGCGGCTAATCCTAAATTACCTTTTAATGGTCAGAAAGATTTCATTCCGGTAGTCGGGGTTGCGGCGACTCCGCATATTTTAATTGTGAACAATCAATCGAAAGCGAAAAACGTAGCTGATTTAATTGGAATGTTAAAGGCGAGTCCTGGTAAATTGAGTTTTGCTTCTTCGGGGATTGGTAATTCGGATCACATGGCAGGCGAACTCTTTTTAGCGACTACGGGTTTGCAAGCAATTCACGTGCCTTATAAAGGCGGATCGCCTGCTGCTACCGATGTCTTGGGTGGGCAGATTGATTTTTATTTTGCTGGCATGCCAGTAGGTTTTCCTTTATATAAAGGGGATAAGGTTCGGGCGCTTGCGGTGACGAGTAAAAATCGCTTTAGTGGCACACCCGAATTACCCACGATTCAAGAGTCGGGTGTCAAAGGTTATGAGATGGCACTCTGGCAAGGAATGTTTGTGCCCACAGGTACGCCCAAAGAAGTTGTACAGTTGTTAAGTACAACGATCTTAAAAATACTCGATACGCCTGAGATGAAAGAGCGCTTTATTAAAGCAGGTGTGCAAATTGAACCGATGAATACACAGCAATTTAGTGACTTATATACTTCCGATATTGCGCGCTGGAAAGTGGTGATCGAAAAAGCGAAGATTAAATTGGAGTGAGTGCTTGGTAAATGATGAGTTCTGGTTTATTCCACTTTGCCAATTTTTTTCACAGCCTCTTCCATGTGTTTGGCATCGATATCCCAGTAGGCTTTAAATTCAGGCGCGTCTAAGTATTGAATCGGACTACCAGCATTATTAATAATGCTTCGCACCTTTTCATCGTTGGCGGCAATCTTGGCGGCTTCACGTAATTTGGTGACGATTGCATCGGGTGTGCCGCTGGGAACAAATAAACCCGCCCATTGGGCAAACTCAATTGGAACCCCCATTTCTTTAAAGCTCGGTACATCGGGCAAACTGCCTAACCGACCTTCGCCCCAATGTGCGAGTGCGCGCACGCGACCCGCTTTAATGTATTGCACAATCGATGAAGGGCCTGTAGCAATCGCATCGACCTGACCACCTAGTAAACCGACAATCGCTGGGCCCGCACCCGTATAGGGTATATGCACCATGAAAAATTTCTGGTTGGCTTTGAGCATTTCCATCGGGACGTGCATGGTTCCGTAATTACCCGAAGAGCCAAAGTTGTATTTACCAGGATTTTTTTTCATCGCGTCTAAAAAATCTTTATAGGTTTTCCATGGACTATCGCTACGAACCACTAAAACAGTAGGGTCGGCGGTAAAACGGGCAATCGGTTTAAGTTGGTTTAGTAGATAGGAGGGCTGTTTACCTAAGATTTTGTCGGCCTCGGGAATAATCGAAATCGAGGAGAGAGCCATGAGGATAGTATAGCCATCGGGTTTTGCTTTGGCCGCGGCTGCCATACCAATACCACCGCCTGCGCCAGCACGGTTTTCAACGATGACGGGCTGACCTAGTGAGCGCGATAAGGAGTCGGCTACGGGTCTGCCTGCAATATCAGCAACACCGCCTGGGGGAAAGGGAACAATCATCGTAATGGGCTTGGCAGGCCAAGCATCTTGAGCGTTGGTAAAAGCGGGCATCCCCAGTGCTGGGGCGATCAAGGCAAAGCGGATTATTAAAAGTAGGTGTTTCATGCTAATTCCCCTGTTTATTCCGTTTTCATCATCTTTTTTCATATTTTTTCGCGGCCGACTGCAGTTAATTTAAACTGAGACAACTGATTATCTGACACTATAACAAGGGTCTCCTGATCAAATCATGCATGAGTAATATTAAGCAACAAACCAAGAAAAAAACTAAGTAAAAAAACTAAGTAAAAACTGAGTAAAAAGGGCCGTCAGGATGAAATACGCTGCATTTAATTTAAAGAGTGACTTACAGAAAACGCGGGTAGGCGTAGTCGATACTCAGAAACTAGCCTTGTCCGAATATGAATTTCAAACCGACCTGAGTGGAGACGGGGTACTAGCACTATTAAAGCTTGAGTTGGCAAAACAGAGTTTGCCCAAAATAGTGGCTACGCATGATTTAAAGAATGTCAATTTATTAGCGCCAGTTCCTCGGCCACGGCGCAATATTTTATGCGTTGGTAAAAATTATTATGATCACGCTAAAGAATTTGGTACGAGCGGTTATGACAGCAGTACTGCAAAGCCAGGCGATGAAATTCCAAAAGACCCGATTATCTTTACCAAACCCCCTGAGACGGTAATTGGACCCAATGCCCCGATTGTGATTCCAACGAAGGTATCCAGGGACATTGATTATGAAGTTGAATTAACCGTCGTGATTGGCAAGGGCGGTAAGGGCATTCGTAAAGCCGATGCATTAAAACACGTTTGGGCTTATACGATTATTAATGATGTGACTGCACGCGATTGGCAACAACGCCATAAACAATGGTTCTTAGGAAAAAGTTTTGATACCTTTTGCCCAATGGGTCCCTGGGTCGTCACGCGGGATGAATTAAATGAAAATGATATGTCGGTGCAATGCTGGGTTAATGGTGAGTTGCGGCAAAACTCAAATTCAAAAGACCTGATTTTTGATGTCCCCACTTTAATCGAAACGATTTCGGCGGGGATTACGCTTTACCCTGGCGACATCATCGCCACGGGCACTCCAGCGGGGGTTGGTTTGGGATTTAAGCCGCCTAAATTTTTAAAGGGCGGCGATGTCGTGCGGCTCGAAATTGGTGGGATTGGTGTTTTAGAAAATCCTTTGGTGGAAGCGTGATTGGTTACTTGACCCTATCCGCTTACTGATAAATCGCTTGGGTTTTGGCAATCTCGGCAGCCACTTTCTTTCGCAATGCCGCAGGGGAGATGATCTCCACTCCTGAACCGTGCTTCATGATTTCCATGATCAATTCAGGATCTTGGTTGTAATCAAACTCAAGGATGTAATTGCCTTCTTTGTCAAAGCTCGCCACTTGTTGACCATGCCAAGTCTCGCCAGCGACCCAACGCGCTTTTTCAGGAGTAAATTTAAGCTTAGCTCGTTGGGTGGCCTTGCCGGAGAAGATGCCGTAACTTTCGGCAAAGTTCTCGTGCAATTGTTTTTCAGGTACTTCATCGGCCTTTTCATTAAGGAGGTGCGCTTGCCGAATGCCATCCATGGCAAAACTGCGCAGACCTTTACGTAAATGGCAGTAGGCATCGAGGTACCAATTGTCGCGATAAAAGATCAGGCGCTGTGGAGAAACATCACGCTCGGTCGTTTCGTCTTTACCTTTAGAGTAATACTCTAAATGCAAGCGTTGGCGTTTGAGTAGGGCGGCTCCGACTTCTTCAAAATTCTCAAGACTATTTTTACGCGCCGACATACCAAAGACCTTGATGCGTTTACGTAATTCTTTAGCAGACACTTCGGACTGACCCAAGATGCCGTCGATGATGTCCGTGAGCGGTGCAATGTGCGGTCCGATTAGTCCACCTTGATCGAGGTTCGCAAGGAGGTGCTGCATTAAAACCAAGGCAGTGACTTCTTTTTCGGAAAACCATAAACCTGGCAGCTCAATCTTGGCGCCCGCATTGGGTTTATCAAATCGGTAACCGCTCAAGTGGCGATCGTAGACGATCGAGGCATTCATGCGATCACGCAAGTACTCTAAATCGCGCTTGAAGGTCGCTTTGGAGATCTCGAGTTCATGCAAGAAATCGTCGATGGGCACACAGTTGCGTGACTGAATCATGTATTTAATCTTATGTAAGCGCTCCATATCACCCATGGCGATCTCCTGTCATTTTTGGTACTTTTGATATTCTACTACTAAAGGCTCATTTGATGAGCCTGTCGTGTTTTAGCCTTGTAATACCGCAACAAAGCGGGTTTTGCTTCACCTACAGGAGAACACCATGCAATCGTTTAACGGAATTACCTTGCTCATTTTGATCGCCAGTTTGTATTTAGGAATTCGTGGAATTAGTTCTGCACCCGAGACCAAACGGATCGAAAAATAAGCGTTGGTAAAAAGCAAAAATTCATCATTTAATTTGACAAAGAATTGGTAAACATGAATAATTAATGCATACATTAAGAGAGGGGCGCAAGCCCACACCAACCTGCTTACCGAGCAAGGTGGTTACGCTAACTAGCGGATGTGACCGATCTGGTAACTAAACGGTTAATTCTGCTTCTTAGCCCTCTCACGAGGGCTTTTTTATTTTCTAGCCCCCGCGTTCTTTAACAATTTGAAAGGAATCATGATGGCAAATGTCATTGTGGGCGGAAAACGACTGCCCGTAAAAGTTGTGTTTGTTGGTGGTGAACTGCAGGTTTGGATTGTGGCAGATGTTTATAACCTGTTTGTAGGGGATAAAAACATCACTGTCACCGATCCAGAAGCAAGGGAGTTAGCAATTGATATTGAGCAATTAAATCCACAGGAGTTAGAGCAAAAGTGGTTAGCGATTGCTAAGGAATTTTTAAATAGTTTATGAAATACGAAGCGGTAGTTGAGTAATTTGTATTTGTTGCAGGGTGGATTTATTCCGAATTGCTAGACCTGACAGGGTGTCGAACTAGCTAAATAGGAGAACATCATGAGTAAATTATTTTGTAAAGTGGGTGATCTTGCGGTCACCGTGAAATCGGAGTTACCCATTAATCTTGGTAATGTGGTCAAAATTATCAGTGCAGTTGGCTATAAAAAGTTTTCAAGTTATCAAAAAATATTTCTGTGGAATGTGGAGGTTGCTTCTGCAGATCGTCCCCTAGTTTATGAGTATTCAGACGGAGAAATAGAGCGCTGCTTATCTGGCCAAGTACCCGATCAGTATTTAAGACCGATTCGTCCTGATGAGTTGGAATGGCTTATAGAGCAAGAAAAAAATGTTCCCGCCCACAATTGTGATGCCAAGGAGGTGAGCTATGTTTAGACCGCCCCCTGAATATTTTTGGCGATGCAGTAAGCAAAAATACGAGAAACAGTTTCGTCGTAAAGCGCCGCAATGGGTATTAGCGCTTGACCGTGAGTTTGCAAGACGGTTATTTAATACCTGTTGTAAGATCGGCCTCAAATTGCATCCCGAGGTATTGACCTTAGCGGAAGAGCATGGCGGCTCTGAGAGTGTCTGGAGCACCAAGCCCTGTTGGCGACACGATCAGTTAGTAAAACCGCCAAAAAAACCAGTGGTAATACCCAAAAATCATAAGGGGTAGCCCATCTGTTGGGAATTGAGCTTAAGGCTCATTTATTGAGCCTTAAGGTCATTACATTCATAGGATAGAAACTATTTTAGGGAGGATACCGATGCGCGACTATACCTATATAGAAGGTTACCGTTTTGCGATTTGGACTGTGTATCGCAGCAAACGTTTTAATGTTGATAGGCTAGATATTAATTACGCCGATAAAGACAAACCCGAATTTGTACGTGGTTTTCGGATTGTTGATCACCAGGAAGACGAAACCTACACCATCCACGGTGAGGATGCCGACAATTTGGCTTATAGCTTATGTTTTATCCATAACAGCGTTAAAGAGGACCCACCCGATCAGTTTGATCCCTTTTTAATTCAGGCCATTGCCAAAAAAGAATATTTGGTCAGTAAATTGTTTGTAGAAGAACGCCCTGTCGATACGGCAGTGCACTAATTGGAGAGTTATCGTGAAAATAATTATTATTACATTAATGTCAGGATTAATTGTTGCCTGTAGCTCGACCCCAGTTGTACAAACACCGCCACCACAGCCATTACAAAACGCGGATATCGTTGTGGATAAGGTGGCTTATCCATTAAGTCGAACTGAAACAGTCAATGCATCTCAAGAATGCGAGACTGGGGGCATGAGACCAGTTGTGGTTACAGCTAAACGTAGAGTGGGCACAACGGTATCGGAGATTGTTATCGATGTTTATTGTGCGCCTAGATATAAAATATTTTTAAATTAGGAGACTGAATTTATTTCACTGCAAATCGAGTTACTGCTTAATGTGAGATTCCTTTAGGATGCACTGATAATGGATTATCAGCGCCCTGAATTAATTACCTATATTCGCGAGAACTTTAAGCTCGATTGGCACGGTACGCACGGCGCCAACCATTGGGCTAGGGTTTTGCATCACAGCAAGGTGATTGGTGAGCATCGTGGCGCTGATTTATTAGTAGTTGAGTTATTTGGTTTTTTGCACGACAGTTGCCGCGAAAACGAATACCAAGATCCAGGGCATGGCAAAAGAGCAGCTGAGTTGGCTCGTGAATTAAACCAAACTTACTTTGATTTAAAGCCCACCCAAATGCAAAATCTTTGTTATGCCATTGAGCATCATTCGGGTGGTGAAGTCTCCGTGGATGCCACGATTCAAACTTGCTGGGATGGCGACCGCCTTGATTTAGGTAGGGTGGGGATTGTGCCTAGCGCCAAATACCTCTCACCACAGGCGACGCAATTAATTGATCTTGCCGTTGTGATGAGCATGAAAAAAACTACCCTGTAGTTAAAAAGCACATTTTTTGAGCCTTTCATTACAAAGGCTCATTTGGTGAGCCGATGAGCCACCATACTCATTTCACGCGGATTTGAACTGCGCCCTTAAAAAGGAGCAAAACTGTGAATTTCTTTACCAAGGCAATGGTTTCAGTAACAGGCCATCATCTCGATGAGTCGACGCACCCAGAAGAAATTGGGGGTTTGAGCAAAATTGGCTTAGCCATTTGCTTTGCGAGCTTACTAGCTGCACTGCAGTTTGGGATTGCGGGCTGGTATCTAAGCGAAGGATTAGATAGCGAGGCGCGAACTTTATTTTCCCTGGTGATGGGGATGATTGGCTGCTTCATTGTCTTAATTATTGACCGCAACTTTATCTATGCAGCCGATACTCGGGCTGATATTAGCGGTAACTTGGCGTATTTTTACTTGGCCATTCGCGTATTTTTAATTCTGGCGATCTCCTCTTTAAGCAGTCAATTTATCTTACCGTTGTTATTAAAGTCGGAACTCGCCATTCACGTACAGGATTTAAAAGACGAGCGCTACGATCAAGCGAAAAATCGCTATACCAATAAATACGAAGTCAAAGAAAAGCTTGAGACCGAGCAATCTTTAGGAGCTCAGGTTAATAAATTAAAACAAGAGATTAATACCTTACCCCAGCCGATTGCCAGACAACGAGCGCAAGCCGATCAATGCATGCGCGACTATAAAAAGAAAATTAATAGCTCACTCGGCCCCGATTTAGATGAAAGCGATGTACTTAATTTGTATGCTGGTGAAAAACTCGAGTGCGAGCGCTTAGAAATCCTCTTTCGTGAAAATTACCGCGCTTATATCACCCCGCGCCAAGCAGCCTTAGCTAGCAAAGAAGAGGACTATAAAGGCGCACAAGAAATTGTCGGTCAGGCACAAACGGCTTTAAAGGGTGATTTAAAAAAGACCGATGAGAATAATCAGTTGCATTTAAATATTGCCTCGGCCGATGTTTTGTGGTCTTTAATTCAGGCCAATCCTGGGGCGCGTGCGAAGTACTTGATGATTACGATTGTGCAATTGGTCTTGGAGTTAATGCCTTTATTGCTCAAATCCTTATTAGGTCGCTCGCCATTGGGGATTCGCGTGGCGATGCGTTATCAAAATATGCATGAGCAATATCAAGAAGCTGAGCATGCCTTTCATCTCAATGCCATTGAGCGCAATGGGGTTGCCAATAAGGCCAAGAATGAGCAAACCAAGTTTGATTTAGTCGACCAAATTGAAATTCAGGAAATGCGCAATCAATTGATGTCATTAAAAGTTGATACCCGCAAGAAATTCTTTGACTTTAGTCCGTATTACAAAACGGTCACGCCAATCACACCGCAGAGCAGGGCGAATGCAAATAACAGTAATCCTAGTGGCGCCAATCAAAGTGGCGACACCAAACCCAATCGCTATGGCAATGGCAATGTCTTTGCAATGTCCTAAGGGGCTGATGCGAGCCCTTATCCTGATGATCACGACATCTCTTCTCAGCGCTTGCGGCTCCTCTAGCTATCGGCCTGTTAGTAGCAACACTAGCTCCAATACGTATAGCGGTAGTTATTCGCAAGGGTACTCGCAAGGATACGCACAGGGCACTAAAACTGTGGCGAGCGCTCCAGCACGCAATAGTTCTCTTCTGAGTTTTGATCAATTAGTGCGTTTTGAATACAACTGCTCGCGGCGCAATGAACAAATTGAATTCTTACAAGATCAATTGCGTAAAAAAACCTTTTATCGAGTCGATGGGGTCGATGGTAATGAATATGCCGATCGGATTAGTAAGCGCTACTTTGCACTAGCGCGCTTTCGAATTTGGAGTTTGCGTTTGGGATGTCAGGGTAGTCATGTTGAAAAAGCTACAGAAATTCAATTAAAGACTGGGGGGCCAAGCCGTCCACCCGAGAGTACGCCACGCTGTTATTTTGAAGAAAGCGTAGTGGCGCATACCAAACTCGGGGTTGGGAATAAAGCAGCTCATGGTAAAGACAGCAATGACTCTGTTGAAAAAGACGGTGCAAGTGAAAACGTGGTTACTAAACGGCGTGAGTTTTGTACTAACTACCCCTTACTGGCGGATCGACGTTTTATTGGTGTGGGCGATACGGTTGACCCGCAGCGTGAGCTCGAAAAGAACATTCCCTATATTCCCAATCTACGCAAATGGAACGGCAATATTTTTCAGTTGGTCTCAAAAACCGAAATGCATTTGAATGAAGTAGTGAAGTTTACGGTGGTCTTGATGTGGAGTGGTCGTGCTTGGGTTGTAGTGGATAAGTTTTAGTTAGCAATGAATTTAAAGGAGAAAATCATGAAACAATTTTTATTAGTCATTCCGGTAATTGCCTTGGTGAGCGCTTGCAGTACTAGCCCTGTTAATAAACAGGCCCAAGTCGAATATCAGCAACAAGAGAAAGTGGCCTCGCAAGCGGTTGATATGGCCCCTAAGTGGATGTCAAAGTTGCCCAAAGAGCCTGGCATTATTTATGAAAATGGTTCAGCGATTAGCAGCGATTTTTCGATGGCTGATTTAAAAGCTAAAACCATGGCGTATGTAAAGATTTGCACGGCCGCTGGCGGTAAGGTGCGTAGCCAAATGAAAATATATCGAGCCGATAACGATGGTGCTTCGATTGAGCAATCGGAATTGACTGCCAGAAGTATTTGTCCTGATGTTGATATCACCGGAGTTGAAACCGTGGAGATGAAACACGTGGCCGAAGGCAATCGCATCCGCACGTATGTGCTCGTCGCTTTGCCAATGGGCAGTAAAAATGAAATGAAATCGACTAAAGACTTAAAAAATCGTTCGGGTGATGCATTTAAAGATTTAGATCAGGTGGTTAAAGATCAAAAAGCTGCCGATAAGCCGCTTGATCAGGCCGTTGAGAAGCCAGCTGAGAAGACTTTAGATAAGGGTGCTGAGAAAGCCACTGAGAAAGTAAATGAAAAGGGATTGGTTCAACCTCAGGCGGTTAACCCCGATGTGGGTGCTTTAGGTAAACCATCGTCTGGCGCCATCAATAATGAGGAATTAAGAACGCCCATGAACCCCGATGATTTTTTAAAGCCAGTTACGCGCATGAAAAACGATTCAGCTAGCGTGGTCGATAAGCATGGCGAAATTCAGGATATGAAATTGCTCGATAGCAATAATTCCGCTTACAAACTGAGAAGATCAGCTGCTTTAAATAAACCCGGCGCAGTAATAGGGCAGACCAGTGTTGAATAAACTAAATCTGATTCCGTTTGGCTAAATAAGCGCAGTACTGGCAATCAGAACCTGGCTCTGGTGCTTGAGGATTTTCTAAGCAGGCGAGTAATCGATCTAAGGTAGGTTCAATCCAATCGCCATTGCCTTCATAAGGCAAGAGTTTAGTCCGAAAGTGCAATTGATCATCAAAAGCCTGATCGTCTTTAATGCCATTGGTGTATACAAACCAAGCTTGGTTTGACATATCTAGCGCATTACCGCGCAAGAGCCACTGATAAAACTCAACCTGACGTTTGTAGCTGATTTGCCAATCGGCATCTAAGGAGACATCATCGGCTTTACTCGTCGCTTTGTAATCAACTACATAATGTTTGCCAGTGTGATCGTGCCAGAGGTCATCAATTGCTCCAAAAAATTCAATCCCACGGTAAATGCGGCGTACGCCTTTAAAGTTCTCGCGCCACTCATCGAGTTTTTCATGAGCAGTGGGAATAAAGCTCAAACCCTCTTTTGCCAAACGGTGCGGAACAGATTTGCCACGACTGACATTAAATTCATTTTTAAATAAATGATCAACGGCCACATTTAAGCTAAAGGGCGGGCCAGAAGGGCGTTTAATCTTTTTAATCTCGCCTAACCAAAAACATAGGGGGCACTCAATAAAGAGATCAACCTTACTG
>JAEMSI010000032.1 GCA_016462905.1 Polynucleobacter sp.
CCGGTTGTTTCGGTTCTTACTTGGCAACGTACTGAATTCTGATCCGAAAGGAGCTCAAATTCAAGGCTAACATGGCTTAATGCCAAGGGGTGACACAAAGGAATTAATTCGGAAGTTTTTTTCGCTGCCTGAATTCCAGCAATACGGGCAATTCCCAAAATATCACCTTTTTTGCTGTTTCCAGAGCGCACTAATTCAAAAGTGGAGCCCTGCATATGGATCATGCCAGCGGCAATCGCAATGCGATGGGTATCAGCCTTATTACCAACATCAACCATATGGGCTTGGCCGCTCGAATCAAAATGGCTTAGTTTGTTCATGAGATAAGTTTTACCATAGAGGGATGCAAGTTTATTTAAAGCAAATTTTAGCCCTCATACTGAGTTTTGTCCTTATTTTGCCTCTACCCTTTGGGCAGATTGTATTTGCAGCCGACACAAACAGTCCAAATAGTTCGATTGCGATTGAAAACTTAGGGCGGGTCATTAAATCACCCGAGGCTCAGTCTCCCAATCTTCCGTCTAG
This sequence comes from Polynucleobacter sp., assembly GCA_016462905.1. Classification (GTDB taxonomy): domain Bacteria; phylum Pseudomonadota; class Gammaproteobacteria; order Burkholderiales; family Burkholderiaceae; genus Polynucleobacter. The sequence goes on from JAEMSI010000032.1 coordinate 526, forward strand.
AAATACCTTAAGAGCCCAGCCAACCCTAGTCATTCCCGATATGGGTGATCCTGGTGCCGATGTATTAAGCACGCTAGATGAAAGAAAAATTGGCGAACGAATCATGCATGAGATTCGGCGTGATCCAGATTATTTAAACGATTGGCCTATTTACGATTTTTTAAATGCGATGGAGAGGCGCTTATTGCAGGCTGCTAAAAAACAACAATTAGGAGGCGCTAACGCACAGGGTAGCGCTGCATACAGTTATGAAATTTTTGCCGTGCGCGATCCGTCGATTAATGCGTTTGCTCTTCCAGGGGGCTTTATTGGTTTTCATACTGGGCTCTTGGTCGCCGCAGAGACAGAATCCGAGGTAGCTTCAGTCATGGGGCATGAAACTGGACACGTCTTACAAAGACATATTGCCCGTTCTCTTGATAAACAAGGTACTAATTCAATCATTGCACTAGCTGGACTGGTGCTAGGTGCTTTAGCGGCATCGCGTAATCCGCAGGCTGCTGCAGGACTAATTCAGGGTGGCCAAGCTTATGCAATCCAGAGTCAACTCTCCTATTCGCGCGACGCTGAACGGGAGGCAGATCGGGTTGGTTTTCAGATATTGGATGCGAGTGATTATGATGTCAACGGAGCGCCCGCTTTTTTTCAACGTTTGCAAAAAACCTACGGAATGATGGATAACGCCCCTACTTATCTGCGCTCACATCCATTAACCATTGATCGTATTGCAGACATGCAAGATCGTGCCAGAACGGTTCCGCCTAGACAGATTCCGATTGCGCTGGAATTCTTTTTTATTAAAGCGCGTGCCCGAATTGAGCAAAGCGGTACCACGAGTGGATTATTCGATTTACGTTTGCTTTTTGAAGGCCTGTCAAAACAATCTTCAATTGAGAAACAACTTGAAGGTTTTTATGGTCAGGCTTTAGTGGCACAAAGACAAGGTAAGCTTGATCAAGCCGAATTTTTTCTGCAAAAAGCACGCAATGTAGCTCAGGCCTATGTATCCCCGGGTTCGCCGGTTTTGCGCCAAAGTCTTTCTTTAGACTTTACTGCTTCCGAATTAGCCTTGGCTCGAGGTAAACCAGAGGACGCTTTGCAATATGCTCAGGCGGCAGTAAAAGCCTTCCCACAATCCTTTTCAGCGGTGATTGCAATGGTAAAGGCCGATTTAAAATTAGGCAAAACAAAAGAGGTAGAGACTCTCTTAAAATCTAAAACAAAATCTCAACCCAATAAAGCAATTTGGTGGGAGTTATTAGCCGATACCTATCATCAAGAAAATAAGACTGGATTGCGGCATTTTGCTTTAGCAGAAAAATTAGCGGCTGAGGGATCTTGGGCTTCAGCACTTGCTCAAATGAAGATGGCTCGCAGTGAAGTAGGCAATGATTTTTATTTAGGCTCTTCCATCGATGCTCGACTAAGAATATTGCAGGCTCAATATCGAGAAGAACAGCAAGAGTTGGATAAACGATAATTAATGCAGTTCGTGCGGCGCTGAAGGAGCCTCAAAATAATCATCGCTAGATCGGCTTGCATGCAAATGTGCAATTCTCCAGCCTTTATCATTTTGTAATAAAACCAAGGTAATATTCAGCAAAAAGTCAGCTTCCACTTGTTTGCTTTTTAGATAAACTGCTTCGGTACTATCATAAATCGAAGCACCCATAGTCGCATGTTCAATACAAGAAATCGGTTCTAAAAATAAGGGTCGTTTATCGAGCATTCGCTCTAAGCCACCGCGAATTTCAGTGTGACCACTCAAGCGTTGGCCCTCTGGTAGCACACAGGTTATAGAGTCATCATCCAGCCACAGAGCTAAAGCCCCCTCAACGTCAGTCTTACGCAAGCAATCCCGCCATGCTTCAACTACATCTTCGGCATTTTGAAAGAGTCTGGCAAAGCGGGGCATTTAATAATCCAATCGAATTAATCAGGCTTCATCATAGCGTAGACCCGCTCAGAAGTGATCTTCCTTAGGCAGTTGAGATGGCCCAAAGGACAGATACGTTGGTGGCAGGGACTGCACTCTAAGCCTAAATAAATGATTCGAGCTTTTTTTGATAGTGGCGGAGTATGTTTTGGATCGCTGGAGCCAAATAGAGCAATTTGGTCTACATGTAAAGCAGCACCAATATGCATTAATCCCGAATCATTGCTAACAAGCTCTCGACTTATTTTAATAAGAGCAATTACTTCTTCTAATGTAGTTTTGCCGCACCAATTATGAATACGATTTTTCTCTTCTACGTTTTCGCAAATAGAAGCACTGATTTCTATATCGTTTTTACTACCAATCAAAATAATATGAGCTTGAGAATGATTGTTTAGAATTAGATTTGCTAATGCTCGAAAATGATCTGCTGGCCAGCGCTTTGCGGGACCAAATTCAGCGCCTGGAGCAAATAAAATCAATTGATTTGGATGAATTGATTGCAACTGCAATTTTTTTTCTAAGGAAGATAACTGATTTAGTTGAACTTCTAGCTTGGGTTGATTTGATTCCTCCTCGCTAGAAGCAGAAATACCTAATTTTCTGGATAGAGAAAGGTAGCGCTCGACCATTGGCATGCGTTGCGATTTTTTGGGGTTTGGAAGGATGCGATTAATTAGTCCTAAGCGCATTTCTCCTAAATAGCCGATACGGATTGGAATTTTTGCTAACCAAGGGATGAGGGCTGATTTCAAGCTGTTCGGCAAAACAAAGGCAGCATCGTAAGAAGAAGTTCGGATCTGTTTTGCAATTTGTTTGCGAACTTGCCATTGCAAAGAGCCGTGCACTAGATCAACTTCAATAACCCGATCAGTTTCTTTGCATGCTCGGTAGATTGGTGCTACCCAAGGCGAAGCTAGAACATCAATGCTACTCGTAGGGTAGGTTTTTTGAATCGCTTTTAAAAGTGGTTGGCTTAATACCGCATCACCAATCCAGTTTGGGGCAATGATGAGGATGCGTTTCACGCTTCGAATTAATGCCCGTGGGGTTCTGTGCCAGGAATTAAGCGGTATTCAGTTCCGCAGTAGGGGCACTTTACTTGACCTGTATCGACGATATCCAAAAAGACCCGAGGATGCAGATTCCATTCTGGATCTTTATTGGTGGGGCAATGTAAGGGTAAATCCTTGCCATTGACCATGATTAATTTTTGCTCTAGATTGGTATTCATGGCCGTAAATTACAATTAAACGGGAGTAAGCCATGAACGATATTGATCATTCTTGCCTTTGACGGTATCAAAGAAAATATCCTGAATTTGTTTGGTAATGGGGCCACGTTTTCCGTCACCTATCAAACGATTATCTAGTTCGCGAATCGGGGTAACTTCAGCAGCAGTTCCGGTAAAAAAGGCCTCATCGGCCGAATAGACTTCATCGCGTGTAATACGCTGTTCTCTAACTTGATATCCCAAGTCTTTGGCAATTTGAATTACGGATTCTCTGGTAATACCATCGAGGCAAGAAGAGAGATCGGGGCAGTAGATAATACCGTCCGAAACCATAAAGAAGTTTTCTCCCGACCCTTCCGATACATAGCCCTCGATGTCTAAGAGCAAAGCCTCGTCATAACCGTTAGCAGCAACTTCTTGATGAGCAAGAATTGAGTTGATATAGTGCCCCGATGCCTTTGCGCGCACCATCGAAGAGTTAACGTGATGCCGAGAAAAGGAAGAGGTTTTAACTCGAATGCCTTTATTAATCCCATCTTCACCTAAATAAGCCCCCCATTCCCAAGCGGCAATTGCGATGCGAATCACATTACCCGATGGCGAAACCCCTAGCTTTTTATCGCCCACAAAAATAATCGGACGAATATAGCAAGAGGAAAGCTTGTTTTGTTGTACAACTTCAATAATGGCTTTGCTGATTTGTTCTTCCGTAAACGGTAGATCCATTTGAAAAATTTTTATACCATTGAAGAGCCTGCGAACGTGTTCCTTTAAACGGAAGATAGCAGAACCATTTTCGGTTTTATAGCAGCGAATTCCTTCAAAAACGCTCATTCCATAATGAAGGCTGTGGGTTAAAACATGGATATTAGCCTCTCGCCAGGGAACCATTTTTCCATCAAACCAAATTACACCATCGCGGTCAGACATCGACATATTGCACCTATGAGTTGGATTTTGCCAAAGCATCTATTGTAGAGCAGGGCAGGATAGGCGTGCTTGTGCCCAAACTAATGGGCGCGTAAGACCAAACCATTTCTATAATAGGAGCCAATTTATGAAACCCCCCCTCATTTCTTATATTCCCTATTTGGGCTGGAGTCAGTTAAAGCGCATGGCCTACCGGGATGGGGTAAGCATGATTTCAACTTCGGCGATCACGATTTCTAGTTGGGGTTTTGTGACGGGCTTAGTGATGGGTAAATCATCCCTCTCTTTTTCTGAGGCAATATTCATGAGTTTGGCAGTTTATGCGGGCACCGGCCAGCTTGCAGTTTTACCTTTAATTACAGGTGGATTTTCAGTTATTACGGTTTTGTTAACCGCGCTAGTGGTTAATTTACGCTTTATTATTTTCAGCATTGGTATGCAAAGCCATTTCTTGCATTTACCTTTATTCAAGCGTTGCATTCTTGGTTACTTCAATGCCGACTTTTCATATCTCATGTTTAACAAGCGCTATGCTGAAACCTTATTGCCTAGTGAATACCAATCCGATAAAGCGACCCAGAAAACCTTTTTTATGATTGGCCTCACATCAGGCGGTTGGACATACTGGCAGGTAGGCTCAATTTTAGGAATTCTTTTATCGAGCCAAGTACCTAATAGTTGGGGTCTTGAGTTTGCTGGCACACTCGCTTTAATTGCGATTATTGTGCCCTCGATAGAAAATACAGCCGCTCGGTGGATTTCCGTGGTCGCAGCACTCGTTGGTGTAGCGGCCTATTCTTTGCCGTATAAATTAAATCTGACCTTTGCCATATTGGCAGCGATTGCTTTGGCGATTGCTTTTGATCGCATCCCCAAAACCAAAGAGAAGCAATGAGCTCAATTGAAATAATCATCATCATCGTTGGCATGACGTTGATTACCGTGCTAACTCGGACTCTATTTATGATTTTGGGAGATAGAGTAGAGCTACCCGATATTATTTTGCGCGCGATACGCTACGCACCTTTGGCTGCCATTATTGCAATCGTTGCTCCCGAAATTATTCTACCTCCGGGGGCAAATGCCTTAAGTCAGTTCGATTGGCATTCTGCCAATATATGGGGTGGTTTGGCTGGCTTTATTACCTATTATTTTTCCCGCAAAATGGTTCCGACCATGCTGGTCGGGATGGCTGTTTTTAGTTTAGTGCGCTACTGGCTTTAAAATAGTCCCTTAATAAGGTTTTTATGTCCAATAGCCCATTTGAATTTAAACGTTTAAGTAATTTAGCTGCTTCGGGCGCTTTAAAAGGAAAGCGCGTATTTATCCGTGCCGATTTAAACGTACCGCAGGATGAGGCTGGCAATATCACCGAAGAAACACGCATTAGGGCTTCCATACCAGGGATTCAATTATGTTTAGATTCGGGCGCCGCAGTGATGGTGACCTCCCATTTGGGCAGGCCGACCGAAGGAAAATTTAAAGCGGAAGATAGCTTGGCTCCCATTGCGCGACGAATTGCAGAAATCTTAAATCGTAAGGTGCCTTTAATTAGTAACTGGGTTGATGGCGGTTTTGAAATTCATCCTGGTGAATTAGTGGTTTTGGAAAATTGCCGACTGAATATAGGTGAAAAAAAGAACTCGGCTGATTTAGCAAAAAAAATGGCAGCATTGTGTGATGTTTACGTCAATGATGCATTTGGAACCGCACATCGGGCCGAAGCAACTACCGAAGGTTTAGCGCGCTTTGCCAAAGTAGCTTGCGCAGGGCCTTTAATGACTGCCGAGTTAGACGCCCTTGGAAGAGCCTTTGCTAATCCCAAGAGACCATTAGTAGCCATTGTTGCAGGGTCTAAAGTATCGACTAAGTTGACCATTCTGAAGTCTTTAGCACAAAAGGTGGATCAGTTAATTGTTGGGGGCGGTATCGCCAATACCTTTATCTTGGCCAAGGGCTTGCCAATTGGGAGATCTCTGGCTGAGCCGGATTTAGTTGGTGAGGCGCGTGAAATTATGGCAATCATGGAAAAACGGGGTGCAGAAGTTCCTCTTCCAGAAGATGTGGTGGTGGCCAATGAGTTGTCACCTCTCGCACGCGCTAATCGCGTCGCCATCGGAGACCTGGCCCCTGACGATATGATTTTAGATATTGGTCCCAAAACAGCCGCAAAGCTATCCACTATATTGGCTCATGCTGGAACGATTGTGTGGAATGGCCCAGTTGGCGTTTTTGAAATTGATCAATTTGGAGGCGGGACTAAAATGTTAGCAGCTGCGATTGCGCATTCACCCGCTTTTTCAATTGCAGGTGGGGGCGACACCCTAGCTGCGATTGCTAAATATGGAATTGAGAGTCAGGTCGATTACATATCGACTGGCGGCGGGGCTTTTTTGGAGTTTTTGGAGGGCAAAGTGTTGCCCGCTTTTGCGGTATTACTTGAGCGAGCAAAGAACTAATTGCTGGCGTAAATTCGTTGCTACGTATAAAAAGGATTCATTATGTTAAGAGCCACAAAAATTATTGCCACACTGGGACCTGCGTCAGAGAAGCCAGAGGTATTGCGTGAAATGATTCGCGCTGGCCTTGATGTTGTACGCCTCAATTTTTCACACGGAACCGTTGCGGATCATCGGGCTAGATATGATTTAGTCAGAAAAATTTCTAAAGAAGTGGGCCGCGAAGTAGGCATTATGGCCGATTTACAAGGCCCCAAAATTCGCGTTGGTAAATTTGCAGAGGGTAAGGCTCTTCTAAAAGAGGGCGCTCCTTTTATTCTGGATATTGCTTGCGAACTAGGCAATCATGAGCGTGTTGGCTTAGATTATAAAAATCTTCCCAATGATGTTAGACCAGGAGATCGCCTTTTATTAAATGATGGATTAATTATTTTGGTCGTAAAAAAAGTGAGTGGCGGTGAAATTCACACTCAGGTCGAATTGGGCGGCTACCTTTCGAATAACAAAGGCATTAATCGAGCGGGTGGAGGCTTAACTGCCCCAGCACTCACTGAAAAGGATATTCAAGATCTAGACTCTGCCATTGCAATGGGGGTCGATTTTGTGGCGGTTAGTTTCCCTAAAGAGGGTGCTTGTATGCATTCGGCACGATCGCTTGCGGATGCCGCAAGCCGTAAACACGGTAAACCACTGGTGCGTTTAATTGCCAAAGTGGAACGTGCAGAAGCAATTGTTCCTAAAGCGCTTGCTGAGATTATTGATCTGAGCGATGGCATTATGGTCGCGCGAGGTGATTTAGCGATTGAGGTAGGTAATCCAGCGGTTCCTGCCTTGCAAAAGCGCATGATTGCATTAGCCCTTAAGGCAAACAAATTTACGATTACCGCTACGCAAATGATGGAATCGATGATTAGTGCGCCAGTGCCAACGCGCGCTGAAGTAAGCGATGTGGCCAATGCAGTACTAGATGGCACAGATGCTGTGATGTTATCCGCCGAATCGGCTACTGGAATGTATCCCGTGAAAACGATCGAACAGATGGCCGCTATATGTATTGAAGCAGAAAAATCTGAAAAAGTAGCTTTAGATACTGATTTTTTAGATCAAACTTTTACTCGCATTGATCAAGCGATTGCGTTGGGATCTTTATTTACAGCACATCATTTAAATGCGAAAGCAATTGCCTGCTTAACTGATTCCGGATCAACGCCAATCTGGATGAGTCGCCACAATATTCGAGTACCGATTTTTGCATTGACATCTAAAGTAGAGACAGAGCGCGCTCTCAGCACTTATCGTAACGTTACCCCTTTGAGTTTTGACTCCAGTTCGGATCGTGAAACTGCTTTGCGTCAAGTGGAGGAGCGCTTAAAAAAGTTAGGTGCAATTAATTCTGGCGATACGATTGTGTTGACGATTGGTGAGCCTATGGGACAAGCGGGCGGAACAAACACTTTAAAAATTGTGCAAGCCAAATAATTATCCGATGACGGCTGTTCATACTACCTCTATTCAATCTTTGCCTTTGTTGTCAAAAGGCAAGGTGAGAGATGTATATGCTTATGGGGATGACCGCTTGCTCATGATTACTACCGATCGTCTTTCTGCTTTTGATGTGATTATGGATGACCCAATCCCAGAAAAAGGGGTCATTTTGAATCAACTTTCACAATTCTGGTTTCATAAATTGGCCCATATTATTCAGAATCATCTCACTGGAATTGATGTGGCTAATGCGGTTCATTCGAATGAGTTAGATCAAGTGCGCGGTAGAGCGGTAATTGTTAAGCGTTTAAAACCGATTTTGGTTGAAGCGGTGGTGCGTGGGTATTTAGCTGGGAGCGGTTGGAAGGAGTATCAAGAGACTGGCGCGGTATGTGGAGTGAAGCTTCCCGCGGGTTTACAAAACGCTCAAAAGTTACCCGCAGCCATTTTTACACCGGCGGCTAAGGCTGCCGCAGGTCATCACGATGAAAATATTACCTATGATGAAGTTGTAAAAAGAATTGGTTCTGATTTAGCGGCACAAATTCGTGAGATTAGTCTTCGTCTTTATACCGAGGCAGCCGAATATGCCTTCACTAGAGGAATTATTATTGCCGATACCAAGTTTGAATTTGGTTTGGACGAAAACAATCAACTGGTTTTGATGGATGAGATTTTAACGGCCGACTCATCGCGTTTTTGGCCTGCCGAAACATATCAGGTTGGTAGCAATCCGCCCTCCTTTGATAAACAGTTTTTACGGGATTGGCTTGAGGAAGTGCGAATTGATGGAAAGCCTTGGCCTAAAACGACACCGCCCCCAAAGCTACCCCAAGAGATTATTCAAAAAACAGCTGAAAAATACCGCGAAGCCTTAAATCGATTGACTCAATAGCGTCGAATGCGGACTCATTTATATGAGTAGCAAACCCTGAGATAATAGTGTTTTAGAAATTGCGGAGAAATAAATGAGCGCTAAGCCACTGGTGGGAGTCGTGATGGGCTCTAACTCTGACTGGGACACTATGCAGTTTGCGGTTCAAATTCTAGAGGAATTTGGAGTTGCTTATGAAAAACAGGTCCTCTCTGCCCATCGTATGCCCGATGACATGTTTGCTTATGCAGAGCAGGCTCAAGCCCGTGGTTTAAGAGCCATCATCGCAGGCGCTGGTGGTGCCGCACATCTCCCGGGTATGTTAGCCGCTAAAACAATCGTTCCCGTTTGGGGCGTTCCAGTTTCTAGTAAATATCTTCGTGGTGAAGATTCCCTCTATTCCATTGTGCAAATGCCCAAGGGGATTCCGGTGGCTACTTTTGCAATTGGCGAAGCAGGGGCTGCGAATGCGGCTTTACATGTTATCGCTGTCTTGGCAGGTGCTGATACTCATTTAGCCGAGCGGCTACAACAATATCGTACTGCGCAGACAGCAAATGCCCGAGCAATGAAATTACCTTAAATGAATACGATGACACCAATCCTTCCGCCAGCCTGGTTAGGAATTATGGGCGGAGGACAACTCGGCAGAATGTTTGTCCACGAAGCTCAATCACTTGGTTATAAAGTGTGTGTTTTAGACCCCGATGAGTTAAGTCCAGGGGGTGCGGTTGCCGAAAAGCATCTATGTGCTCATTACACCGATACTGTCGCTCTTCAGGCCATGGCCGATTTATGTTCGGCAGTTAGCACAGAATTTGAAAATGTTCCTGCTCTGACTTTGGATTTTTTTGAAGATAAAAATATCTATGTGGCACCAGCCAGTCATTGTGTCTCGATTGCACAGCACCGCGCCCTGGAGAAAGAGTTCCTTGGCCAGTGTGCTGCAGTTTCTGGTATTGGCCCTGTTCCTTATGAAGTCATTTCTGCTGGAGTTACCAATGCATCTGATTTTGCAAATTTATCTAGTGACTTATTCCCCGGAATCTTAAAGACCATTCGTTTAGGTTATGACGGCAAGGGGCAGATTCGTGTCGAGACCATTTCAGATCTAGAAAAAGCATGGGCTAGTTTAGGTAAAGAATCATGTGTTTTAGAAAAAAGGATGCTTTTGGATTTTGAGGTCTCTGCATTAGTGGTACGTGGGCATGATGGCGAGATGAAGGCCTATCCACCGGCAGAGAATATCCATCGCAATGGTATTTTGCATACCAGCGTTGTACCATCACCTTCTTTAAAAAATAAGCCTGAATTAATTGAAAAAATTACTAAGGCTGCATTTCATATTGCTAGTGAAATGAATTATGTTGGCGTTCTTTGTGTTGAGTTTTTTGTTTTAAAAGATGGCTCTGTGTTTGCAAACGAGATTGCTCCCCGCCCTCATAATTCGGGGCACTACACCATGGATGCGTGTGTCACCAGTCAGTTCGAGCAACAAGTTCGTTCGATGGCTAGATTACCCCTGGGAGACGTTTCATTATTAGAGCCGGTTGCCATGTTAAATGTATTGGGCGATAGCTGGTTTAAAACTACCAAGCAGCCAATAGAGCAAGAGCCTGCTTGGGATCGCGTCTTGAGTTATCCCAGTGCAAAGTTACATTTATATGGAAAGGCCAGTCCCAAGCAAGGGCGCAAAATGGGTCATATTAATTGCCTAGGCGAAACAGCTGCCGAAGCAATTAAAACGTGTGCTGCAGTTGCTGCTGATTTGGGTATTGAGCCTTAATCGTTTGGCTAGACTAGTTGATTTAAAAGAAGCCTTAACTTGCTTACAGCAAGGTAAGTTGGTCGCTTTTCCAACCGAGACGGTGTATGGCCTTGGTGCAGATGCTAGCAATCGAGACGCGGTTGCCAAGCTTTATTTGGCCAAGGGGAGGCCGCCAGATCACCCCATCATTGTGCATGTCGCATCCCCCAAAAAAGAAAGCATTGATTTAGAGACCGATTGGTTGGAAATATTAAGCCCTTGGTGGCGCGATATTCCAGACCTTGCACTTCGTCTCATTTTCACTTTTTGGCCAGGACCTTTGACCTTGGTATTAGAAAAAAGCAAAACTGCTTTAGATGCCTTAACCGGCGGACAAAAAACACTGGCATTACGAGCGCCTTCTCATCCCCTCGCTCAAGAATTATTACGTGCTTTTGGGGGCGGGATTGCCGGACCTTCTGCTAATCGATTTGGAAGAGTTTCTCCCACTTCGGCTATGGATGTTTTAAATGAATTTCCAAATCAAGATGGTATTGCAGTATTAGATGGCGGTAATTGCGCTTTTGGGATTGAATCCACCATCATTGATCTAAGCGATAGTAGCGCTATACGATTATTGCGTCCTGGATCGATTACTCCGGAGATGATCAAAAAGAAAACAGGTATCGATGTTAGAAAGGCGGTAGAAGGAGAAACGCTTACCCGAGTCTCGGGTAGTTTGAAAGCGCATTACGCTCCCCATACGCCATTGACTTTATATGCTGAACATACCTTGCCCGATCTATTGAAAACCAACTCACTTAAAAAAATAGCGCTGTTAATTTGGAATCAACCACCACTCATCGAGTTACAAAATAAGCATCATACGTTCATTCAAATTCCAATGGATAGCAATGGGTTTGCTCGGAATTTGTATCGCTATTTAAGAGATTTAGATCATGGTCAGTACGATCTAATCTTGATGCCAGAAACTCCCTCGGGTCAAAACTGGGATGGGGTTCGAGATCGGCTTCAGCGCGCCGCTTTTGGTTCTGGTGCAGCGTCAGATTGATACGGCCCATCATTGAAGAGCCAATTAATGAGCTGATCATGCGCCTCAAGTCCGCGCGATGCGTTTGGACTGTTAATCATTGAAGTGAGCGCATACGTTTTTCCTGATTTACTTAATACATAACCTGAAACAGATCGAACGTTTTGAAGTGAGCCAGTTTTAATACGCGCTTCTGGTTTTTTCTTGAGATGTAAAAATTGCCGGAGTTGTGCAATCAGTCGATGGCGCATGGTTCCATCGGATCCGGCTAGAGGAAGGCTGTTGGTAAATGCCTCATTCATACTACTTTCTTTGGCCAAAATTAATAAGCTATTCAAATGGTTTGCTGAGATTGTTTCAGAGCGCGATAATCCTGAGCCATTTTCGATAACCAGCTCAGGAAATTCCAAACCTTTTTGTTTAAGCCAGTTTTGAACCACTTTCTCAGCCGCAGCCGTATCAGCCGGTTTACCGAATTTCTCAAGAGCTAAAGTTAAAAAAACTTGCCTTGCCATCACATTGTTTGAAAATTTATTAATGTCTTGCACCGCCTCCATTAAGGAGGTCCCTTCAAACTGCAGTAATAGTTTTGCAAACGAGGGTAGATTCTCATCTTTGCCTAGAGGGGGTTTTACCCAAGACCCTCCAGCAGCCTCCCATGCAGCAGAAAAACCAAGCGTTAAAAAGGCATTGGAATCGGATACTACTAAATTCCAGCCCAAGCCTTTGCAGTTTGCTGGCACGGTACCAGTAAAAGAGGTTTCCCAAGAAACTACCTTTTGATTGGAGGCGGGGAGATTGCCTTGATTTCCAGAAAAGGCTACCTGCAAATCATTGCGCCAATTTTCACAAGCCGTATTCGTTTGACTTAATGCGTTGTTAATTTTGAAGCGAGCTAGTTTTGGTGTGTAGCTAATATCAACACCATCGCCTGTACGATTTGGATTAAGCTGGAAAGATAGGGTGCGAAAAGCAAATAACAGTGGGTCTGGAGCAACATTGTAGGAGCGCATTGATTCACCATCAATCGTGCTTGGGTCAAAGACCGACGCAGCATAAGCACTACGATCAAACAGTAAATTACCCTCTATTTTGTCAATGCCGGCGCTGCGAAGCATTTTACTAAGACGTAAGAGCTCTTCTGGAATCAATTTAGGATCCCCATGACCAACAAAATAGAGATTTCCTTTTAAAACGCGGTTTTGAATATTGCCATCGGTATAAATATCAGTTCGCCATCGATAGCTGGGACCTAAAATATCAAGTGCAATTATGGTGGTAAGTAATTTGATGGTGGATGCAGGATTCATTCCCACGTTACCGCGCCAATTCAGTAATTCACTAGAATTTTTATTAGGCTTAATTTCAGAAATTGCAATACTGATCGCATCCATTTCGATGCCATTGCGCTTTAAGGCAAATTCAACTGGCTTAGGAATGACTAACGAATTAACTGGTATGGCGCTTTGCACCAAGCCCTTATCAGCCGAGAAAACAGGATTTATTAGCAGGCATAGGCTAAAAAAAGTTAGGATAAACCCTAGTTTTTTAGGTAATTTTGCTCCGATCCAATGTTTTTTATGCACGCTTTGAAATCTTCTTAAAAATTTGCTGATTTTGCCAAAATTATTTGCTAGGATAAAGCCGGAGACTCCATTTTGACCTGTTTCAGGCCGATCACTCCTTATTAAATCATTCAACCCAAAGGATATCGATAATGACAAAAGCAGATTTGATAGAAGCAATTGCCGATAAAGCAGACCTCAGTAAAGCTAAAGCAGAAGAGGCACTCAATATTACTTTAGACGAAATTAAAAAAAGCGTTACTAAAGGGGATACCGTTCAATTGGTTGGTTTTGGAAGTTTTTCATCCGGTTCGCGTAAGGCACGTATGGGCCGCAATCCAAAAACGGGCGAAGCGATTAAGATTGCCGCTTCCAAGACCGTCAAGTTTTCTGCTGGTAAGGCGTTTAAAGATTCTGTAAATAAGCGTAAGTAATTTTTACTGTAGCGGGGGCCCTTTGAGGACTCTCGGTATCGGCCTTCTTTAGAAACTAAAGAGGGCCTTTTCTTTTTCTGGTACTCGTTTAATGGCGTTTTATTTTTTGGAGTTCGTGAATTTTAATTCCGAGTGCTTGATTTAAATTAGATAAGGTACGTATCAACTCGCTTTTGGATTCATCTGGACTCAGATCGCCACACTCAATCTTTTCACATAAATTGCTTAATTCCATGGCGTCAATTAATAACGCACCGCTTTTAATTTTATGAGCAAGTGATCTTAGTTCGACAGATTGCAGATCTGAATTTCGTAGGTGATTAATTGCCTCTACTTGGGTTTCTTGAATTTCTTCTAAAACCCAAATTAGTTGAGTATGGTTCTGATTAATAAAACCACGAATTTTATCTAAGGAAAATAAGTTTTTAGTCTGGTCAGAAAGAAACGAAGAGCTGCTTGGAAAGAAATGGGCAAGGTGACCTTCAAGTTGTTTTAAATTGACTGGCTTAATTAGCACTAAATCCATTCCGGAAGAAATAAAGTGTTGTTTGGTATCTGCTGCATAAATATCAGCGGTAATGCCAATAATGACAAGCTCTTTCTGATTTAATTGCTGGCGAATATGAGCGGCTAATGTGCTGCCATGCATTCCGGGTAAAACATGGTCAGTGAGAACAAGGTCATACTGATTTTGATTTAAAAGATTGACCGCTTGTTCGGCATCACTGCAATCGTTCACCATTAAACCTAGAGATTCCAGTTGCATTTTCAGTACTTTACGGCTGGTAGGGTGATCTTCAACAACCAAGGCTTTGAGCTCAGAGAAATGTTTAAGAGGAATTTTTAAATCCTCATCTACTAAGCTATTTACTGAGGGCTCAGTGCTTCTATTAAAGACCAATGAAAAATAGAAGTTACTGCCTTTATTTGGAACACTATCAATCTGTAACTGCCCATCCATTGCCTGAATTAATTCATTAGCAATTGCTAACCCCAATCCTGATCCCGAAAGATCAATGGAGCTTTTATCTAAATAAAATTTATTGTGCGCCTGTTCAAATGGATTTTTAATTTTTTGTATTTGTTCAAAGTCCATTCCAATTCCGGAATCAACCACCCTAAATTCAATTAATTGACCACCATGGTCGTTAAGTAATAATTGAGCAGCAAAATGAATCGATCCAGATTCGGTAAATTTAATTGCATTGCTTAAAAGATTTTGCAATATTTGTCTGAGGCGAAATGGATCCAAGACTAAAACTTCAGCAATATCGGGATCAATATGCGCATAAAGCTGTAGCTTTTTTTGTTCCGCATACGCCGCAAAAGTGGACTGAATTTCTAACAAAAGTATCTTTAAGTTAATTGCTACAGGCTCAATATTGAGTTTGCCCGCTTCAATTTTGGCTATATCAAGAACTTGATTGAGCATGCCCAATAAAGATTGGGCGGATGCTTGGGCACTCCGAAGTAGTTTTTGATGCTCCTTTGGAAGTTTTGCTTGATTCAATAAAATTTCTTGAACACCCAATACCGCATTCATGGGGGTTCTAATTTCATGACTCATAGCAGCTAAAAATTCAGATTTTGCGTTATTTGCTTTTACTGCAATGTCTTTATTTGCCACTAACCTTTTAGTGTCAGCAAAATGTAAACGTTGTTGTCGAAAAAAATAGAGCGTAGCTAAGATGATTAGGGAAATGATAGTGAGAAGCCATATCAGCGACTCCGAAACTCTTGAAAGAGTAAAAATGGAGAAATTGGATCCATTCATCTCACTCAAAGAGGAATCGCGATTTAAATGAATAGGAAAAATAATTGATCCTAATTCAGATGGATTTAATTGAGCGAGGCTTTTTTCAAGAATTGTTTTTAAATGACCCGTATGGTTTCCAATCAACCACCGATAAGCGAAAGGATTGCGGTCGTAAGGGCCAATCATTTCAAAATGAGTATTTGATATTGACCCGTCTTCGCGCAAATAGAGTGCCAGCCGTAATGGCATCACAATTAAATCAACCTCTTTTGCTATTAGCTGATTGATAAGTTGTCTTGGGCCCCAGTCTGCTTTTATGGCTCGCGGTTTATCGGGCTCTTTATAGTCAGAATATCCGCGGTCAAAATAAATTGTTTTAATATTTTCTCTGGAATTAGGCCTGCTAATTAAAACATCCTGACCCCAAAAAACCGCTTCAGTAAAGCTACCTTTCACCTTAAGTGATTGCGTTTTAGGGGGAGGGTCGAGGACAAGGTCGAGCTCGCCATTTTCGATAAATTGATTTAATGATGCATCATCAGTTCGCCAAACTGGTATGAAACGAAGCCCTGTTAGCAAACTTATTTGATGTAAAAGCTTTTGATAAATTCCTTGATTTTCATCAGCTTTAATGCCATCCCAGTAATAGCGGTATTTTTCATGAATACTAAAGCGGATGTTTGGATTATTTTCAATCCACTTTATTTCATTTTCACTGAAGATGTTTTCAGTACCACTCAAACTATAAGCTGGATAGGCAAAAAAGGTGCTACTAATTAATAGCACCCAGATTACCCTCAATTTAACGAGTAGCGCAAACAAGGCTTAGCCTTCAATAATTTTATTATTGCGACAAAATAAAATTAAATCTGCAATATTATTAACACCTATTTTTTCAAACAAGCGAGTTTTATAGGTCGCAACAGTCTTACTGCTGATGTGAAGTCGATCGGAAATCTGTTGATTCGAATTTCCTTTGCCTAAATATTTCATCACTTGTAATTCTCGGTCTGAGATTAAGGCCATTTTTTCGTGATCGCTTAAATTGCCTTGCCCATTTTTGCCAACCGAAAAGAAGGTATAACCCTGAGAAACTGCTACGCAGGCTGCAAGAATAATATTGGCTCCTGCTGTTTTATTAACAAAGCCGTGGGCTCCAAGTGAGCGGACTCTTCCGCCATAGACTTGCTCATCTAGACTCGACAAAATCAGGATGCGAATATCAGGATGACTAAGACCGATGCGGCGAATCACATCAAAACCATCCGTTTTTGGCATATCCAGATCAAGAATCACAATGCTTGGCAAGGATTGCTTAACCATTTGCATACAATCCTCGCCATTTTGGGCTTGGCCGATTACTTCAAAAGACAATTGATTTTGCAGCATACTTTTTAATGCCATCAGCATGGCTGGGTGATCGTCAACTAATAAAACAGTTTTTCTCATAGTTTGTCTCCGGTAGTTAAGTACATCGTTGTTATTAAGAAATTATTCAGCTTCACCTTGCATCATGAATAGTGCTTTGCCGATTCGGCTATCGTTAATTTGACTAATTTGGTGGCGACTTACTGGCGGCATCATTAAGCCGCCATAGGCGTATTCAATCCGATATTTTTTGGCTAGATCAAGATCGGAAATGAATGTCACTTCGCTGAGGTATATCTTGACCCCCATTTTCTGAAATGAATGAATTTGCTGTTTTTGTATTGCAGGCGCTAGGTCTCTCAATTGATTGGCAGAAAGATGAACGCCTTCGAAATGAAAATCATCGACCCAGGCGATTTCATTGTCCTCGCCAGAACAATGCAGCAAATGCAGAAGAACACCCAGTCTGCGCAGGCGCAGTAAGCTTTCTTGACAATGGCGATTAAATGCTTCAATCCCATTTGCAGAAATGCCCACCATGACTAAGCCAACCGGTAAGCGCGAATTCAGAATTAAATCGCACAGACCATCGATTTGCGCCTGGTCTTCTAGCGATTCTTTTTGCAGCGGAAGCAATATTGGCGTGCGACGGTTGCTGGCTTGCCAATAGTGGACAGAATCGAGCCCTTCCATGCATTGGCGAAGCACTTGGCTAAGCTGCGCGTTCTGCAGAGGCCGAAATATCGCGGCAAAGAGTTTTTCACCGGGGGTTGTAAAAATCGGCTCGAAGACACATTTACTGATTTTGTTGGACTTACTGTCGGATTGATTGAATTGGGAGTCAGTTTTTTCAATCCACGAATCTGGGCGAGCTTCACTAACTCCTAGGAAAGGTTTGTTTTTCCATGCCATTACCAGCGAATAAAGCCTTGATTTAGGGCTCATAGAGGGTCTCCATTCATTGACTATCCAGTCTATTGACAAGGAGTCGTTGGGGAAATGGGCAAAAACTGATTTATCTGTAGGAAATTACCTACGAGATGTTTTTACCCCCAAGGGCTTGAAAAAAATCAATCAAGACCTATATAATCAGCACTCTCTACTTGTGAGTGCTAAATTGATTGCGATTGGGGTTTATTTTATAAAATACCAATATAAACAATCACTTAAGTACAACAATCGAGATTATAACGGATGGTATTTCGGTGCCATTTAATTTAGTTAACATTCACTAACTTTAGGAGAAGGAATGAATCTGCGTCCTTTACACGATCGAGTCATCATTAAGCGCTTAGATCAAGAAACAAAAACTGCCTCTGGAATTGTGATTCCAGATAATGCTGCCGAGAAACCTGATCAAGGTGAAGTTTTGGCAGTAGGCCCAGGAAAACGTGACGACAGTGGGAAATTAAATGCCCCTGACGTAAAAGTTGGCGACCGCGTTCTATTTGGTAAATACGCTGGTCAGACAGTCAAGGTTGATGGCGATGAGCTTCTCGTAATGCGCGAAGAAGACATTATGGCCGTCGTTCAAAAGTAATCGAATTTAAGAAAGGAATTCAATCATGGCAGCAAAAGACGTCGTGTTTGGCGATAACGCCCGAACCAAGATGGTCGAGGGTGTGAATATCCTCGCCAATGCAGTCAAAGTAACTTTAGGCCCCAAGGGTCGCAATGTTGTAATCGAGCGTTCTTTTGGTGGTCCAACCATCACCAAAGACGGCGTAACCGTTGCGAAAGAAATCGAGCTGAAGGATAAGCTCCAAAATATGGGTGCCCAGATGGTCAAAGAAGTGGCTTCTAAAACCGCGGATATTGCGGGTGATGGAACTACGACCGCAACTGTATTGGCACAATCGATCGTTCGCGAAGGTATGAAATACGTGGTGGCTGGTCATAATCCAATGGATCTCAAGCGTGGTATCGACAAAGCTGTCACCGCCGCACTCGAAGAGTTGAAAAAAATCAGCAAGCCTTGCACCACTACTAAAGAAATCGCTCAAGTCGGATCTATTTCTGCTAACAGCGATGAGAGTATTGGTAAGCGCATTGCTGAAGCAATGGAAAAAGTAGGTAAAGAAGGTGTGATTACCGTTGAAGATGGCAA